>CAYTRP010000006.1:0-20763 GCA_964440195.1 uncultured Candidatus Sumerlaeota bacterium | reverse complement strand
GGCAAGGGTCTTGGTCAACATGGTGATGTCTCCTCTGGTGAGATGGTCGAGGGTCGCGGGTTCGCAGGAAACGACACTGCGGCCGGACATGCGGCGTTCCTCCCAACCCCGGCCGGAGTCAGGGGGCCGCGACGGATCTCAGCAAAGGAACGTGCAGAGGAGAATGGGCAGGGGCACCGCCAAGGGTGGCGATGCGTCGATGATCGCGCGTGAATCGATCTTCAGAAGCGCCGCTCCAAGCGGCCAGACAAGCTCGCCTTCGGGCACCGGAGCCGCCGCGAGGAGCGGCAGGATGTCCAGACCCGTGCGAGGCACCACGGGCTTGTCGGAGTCGTCCATCGTCTCGGCGCAATCGCAGCAGACGCTCTGGACCTGATCGGGAACGGTCGCGTGGCAATCCTCGGGTTCCGGTTCGGCCTGGGCGGCGCAACATGTTGACGCGGCAGGCGCGGATTCCACCAAGGCTTCATCGCCGGTGGCCATTGCGAACAACGCCAGACAACAACACGGCGAGGCGATCAGGTTGGCGGCAAAGAAAACCGCCGCCAGAAGGCTGCTGCAAGACCGGAAGATGAAGGAGCGACGGCGCATGGGACAAACGCCCGGTGGACTTGTGGGGAGTGAAGCACGGGCGGGGGCGTGGGTCAAGGAGGAGTGGGACGCGAGTGGCGCTAAAAACAATTCGGATGTTCTGAGTCCAAGGCATGAATGGGTGAGTTCCTTTTTAAGAGCGCGTTTGAAAACCTCCTCCAAGCCGTGAATCATGCGCCACCAAAGTATCTTGGGCATCCTGCCCAAGACCAGCCAGCGCCATCACCGCCAGCGGGCTTCGACCAAAAATCACGGCCAGGATGGCCGTGTTACTTTGGAGGACATCCTTACAAAAAGGTATTCAGACACACTCTAAAGGTCCGAATGCTGTTGACGTGCTTGGCCAGGCAGGAGCCTGGCGATCCCGGGGAGAAACCTGTGGGATCAGGCAATGACGCGCCCCGGCATCACCGCCACTTCCGACCCGTCGGCGATGAAGACGGAGGTGGGCGGTTGGCGGAGGGGGGCGGCGAACTCGTTACCATAAAGACCGGCGACGTCCACGTCGATGACGGCGTTGTCCGCTTCCCAAACGCGCCATGAGGGATGTTCGACGCGGTATTCCTTCGTGCCGCCGTTTCGTTGCGTGGTGTAGCCCCAGTAGTGTTCGCTGATGAAGTGGGCTTCTTCTCCTTCTTTCAAGGGGCGTGCCGCGCCGTGGCCGGTGGCTTCGAGCATGTCCCATCGCCCACGGAACCGCCATTCGTAGCGCACGCGCAACCGGTCGGCGTTGTGTTCCAGTTGGTGGCGCGTGGGGTGTGTGACGTAGTTCTCGTTGTAGAGGAGGCGGGCGACGGCGGAAATGGCGGCGCTGGAAACAATCTCCTTTATGAAAACGACACCACGTTTCCATTCACCGTCGTCGCGGCGGCGGACGTAGAAGCGGAGGTTGATTTCCTCGAAGTTGACGTGGAACGGAATCCGCCACCCCTTCACGCTCGTGTCGAGGAACCGGAAGCCAACGAGGCTGGCGTAGGTTGTGCCGTTCCATGCGTCCAGTTCCGTCCCGCGCGGGATGCGGGACTTCAGGATGGCGGGATCGATGGCGTAGTTGGCCATGACCAGGTGGCGCCATTGGGCGGTGAGGAAGGGGCGGGTGGGCGTCATTACAACTCCAGCAGCATCTGCGCGTCGTCGGCGTATTCACCGTTCCACTTCACGGCCTTTCGTTCCACGCCCCATATCCGGAACCCGAGGGATTCGTAAAGGCGGATGGGGGCCGGCGTGTTCGTCGCGGCGCCGAGTTGGATCAGTTCCACGCCTTCCCACCGGCGCGCTTGTTCAATCGCTGCCTGCATCATCGCGCGCCCAAGCCCCCGCCCACGCACGGCGGGGGAGACGTAGACGCCCCAAACGTGGGCGATGTGGCGACGCTTGATCTTTGGCTCGCGATGGATGCCGGCCATGCCCACGAGCGCGTCGCCATCGAAGGCGCCGAAGACGGCCTGCTCTTCCATGTCGCCGAGGAATGAGCGAACGAAGTCGAGCGAAAGGCCGCGATCATCCTCCGGCGAGGCACTGAAGGCGAACGGATCGTTTTCGAGGGCTTCCCGGCGCAACCCGACGAGTGTCTCGGCGTCTTCCGGGCTCAGGCGCCGGACCGATTGGCTGTCGTTCATGGCAAGGAGCCCAGAGGGTTGAGGTTGGATGCTCGGCGTGACGGGCGGGATTGAAGCGCGGGAATCGTCCACCGGGCAAGGGGTCTCGCGCCTCCGCTCCGGCGGGCGCATCTCGGGGTTGTTCCCGGGGCACGGACAAACACGGACAGGCACGGACGAACACGGGCACAGCCGTGGAACTGACCGGCTAGCGGCTGCCCTCGGGTACAAGATCAAGATGCACCCGCTCCAGCCTTCCCGCATGGTTTCCGTTGACCGGGTTTTCGGGGGACACGAAGCCTGCTTCGCGCTTGTGTTGAGTTGAATTGCGCCATTTTCCCATCCTGCGAGATCCATGGCCTCCGTCGGCACCACTCTCCTTCTGATGCTGTTTGTTGCATTGCCGGGGATCGTGGCCGTTCGGTTGTCGGGGTATTTCTTTGGAGAGGCGGAATGGTGGCGGCGGGCGTTGGCGGCCGGGTGCATGGTGCCGCTCCTGATTTACGGCTCCCTGATGGCGCTGGCGCCCTTTGCACTGCTCAAGTTGTGGCCTGTGCTGGCGTTTATGGTGGTCCTGGCGGCCGCATCCCTCGCCATTCCCCGGGTGCCTTGGCGTCTTGATGAATTCGAGGCCAGTTATTTCAAGCCCAGGTGGCAGGTTGCCGTGGCCGGTGGCTTGTCCATCGCGGCGTTCCTGGTCTTTCTCCTCGGCAACTACGTCACGGGCACGGCGTACATGTCCGACGACTACGCCTACCACGGCAACGCGATCGCGGGTTGGTATCGGACGGGGACCTTGAATCATCCGCGCATCTTGTTTGCTTCCTACTACCCCCTGAACTCGCATGTGATCACGCTTTATACCATTTTCCCGACGGGTGACCTAAGGTGGACGTGGTTGGCCACCGGTTATTGGCTTCTGCTTGGGAGCGCGGCCTTCCTGGCACTTACCCGATGCCTTCCGCGCTACACGCTTGGCTGGGGATTGCTCACGGTCGCCTTCTTCCTCATCAACCGTCAGGTCAGTTGGCATCATTTTTATACGCTGACTCCCGCGGACGTCTCCGGCGCGGTGGCCTTCCTCGGCGCGTTCGTCGTGTCGATCCCGCGAAAGGATGCCGGGCCGCGCGAGGCCCTCGCCCGTGTCGCGCTCGGCGCCATGATGCTCGGCTTTGCGATGGGGACAAAGGCCTCCTTCGCCGCCGCAAGCGTCGCCGGAGGCTTTGGCCTTCTGTTCATGTCGCTTTTCGGCCCGAGTCCCCTCCCTTTTTTCAAGCGTCTGGGAACGTCGTTCGGGCTGATCGGACTGGGGGCCTTCTCCACTGGCTCCTATTGGTTCTTGTGGAACTGGGCATATGCCAGAAACCCCCTGTTCCCCGCCCGGGTCCTGAATTTCAGGGGCCCTGGCCACGACCGTTGGTGGGGGGAAACCAAGCTCATCAATCACATCAAGGAAGCGCCTGACAACGGCATCTTCAAGGACATCTGGGACCAGGCCATCGACTGGCCTCCCGCGTTGGGTGTCCTGA
Organism: uncultured Candidatus Sumerlaeota bacterium; assembly: GCA_964440195.1. Classification (GTDB taxonomy): domain Bacteria; phylum Sumerlaeota; class Sumerlaeia; order SLMS01; family JAHLLQ01; genus CAYTRP01. The sequence continues at coordinate 17,045 of CAYTRP010000006.1, read as the reverse complement.
GCCTCATCGGCATCATTGCCTGCATCGGTTTCGCTGCATGGCTGGTTTGCAAGGTCGTGCGCGACCGCTCCGTCGCGCCATTGGGGCATCCGTTGTTGTGGATGTTCATCGGCACCGGCATCCTGGTGGTCCAATATCCGTTCATGCCCTTTTCGGGATCGTTCGACGATGTCACCGGCCACGATCTTTGGATCAACCACCGCTTCGTCATCGCCTTCTTCATGGTTGGCGCGATCACTGTCTGCTGGGGCCTTTCGAGCCTCACGGCCTCGATTCGCCATCCGCTCGGGTCACGTGTCGCCAGCGCGGTCGCGTTCTTGTTCATTGCCTATCACCTATGGGATTGCTTTCCCGCCAATGGCAGGGGAGATGGCAACACCCAATCGATTCCCGCCCGGCTCGCCGGGGCGGCGGCTGGCGTCCTGATCCTCGTTCTGCCCCTGCTGGGAGGGGTGCGCGAATCGTTCGCGCGACTCCCCGTGCGCCTGGTCGCGACGGGTCTTTTGCTCGCCGCGATTGCATTTGCGGGAACCATTCGCGAACGGATACTCCCCCCACCGTACATGAGCGTCATCAAGATTGATTGGACGAAGATCATCCCATCAATGATCGACGCCATTGACCGGCTTCCTCCCGGTAGCCGCATCGGCGAGTTTTCCATGAATGGCTGGGAGTCATGGTACCTTTGTGGCTCACGGCTGCAGCATGAGCCCGTCCTCATCTGGGATCGCGGGCGCGAGATGATGCCCCTGCATGAGGTCTACTATTCGGGGATGATAGACGAAGGATACCCGCGCTTCGGCCTGCGAAGGGTGGGATACCTGCCCAACCCGGACACATTTGCCGACAACCTGCGGCAGGTGGACATGGACTACATGTTCATCACGCGGTATCTGGTGGGCGTGCTTGACGACGCATGGCCGATCCAGCGCCCGTACATCCAGGAAATGCCGGAGTTCGAGCTGATCTGGAGTGACGGCAACTCGGAGATTTACCGGAGGGTTCCGGATGCGGAGGTTCGCGCGGTGGAATGAATCAAAAACGATCACGGCATCGCTCCATGATGAATTGAACGAGCGCCAGGAACCATGACAGCCTTTTTCACAACGCTTCTGCTGATGGTGTTTCTGGCGCTGCCGGGAATCGTGGCGGTTCGCGTGTCGGGATATTTTTTTGGAGAGTCGGAATGGTGGCGGCGGGCCTTCGCGGCGGCGTGCCTTTGGCCGCTGTTGATTTTCGGCGTGTCGATGCTGTTGGCGCCGTTTGCTTTGTTGAAGGTATGGCCGGTGCTTGCCGCGATGTCGATCCTCGCGGCGTTGTCCCTCGCCATTCCTGCCGTGGCGTGGCGCGCCGATCCGGCTGACAGGCGCTACTTCGAGCCGCGAAATGTACATATCCTGGCACTGGGGGCGTTTCTCGCGGTGACAGGGATGGGGTTTTTTGTTTTTAGCAACTACGCCACGGGCCTGCAACTCATGTCCGACGATTTCGCCTATCATGGTCCGGCCATCGGGGCGTGGTATCGCACGGGGACGCTGGATCATCCGCGCATCATGTTTCCGTCGTATTATCCTTTCAATGGGCACATCATCACGCTTTACACGATCTTTGCGACGGGGGACCTGCGGTGGACGTGGGTGGCGACGTTCTTCTGGCTGCTGCTGGGGTGCGGGGCGTTGCTGCATGTGACGCGATGTCTGCCGGGGGGCAAGCTGGGGTGGGGTTTGTTCAGCGCGGCGATGTTCCTGGTGTGCAGCGAAGTGGCCTTCTATCACTTCTACACATTGTCTCCGGCGGATGTGGTGGGGGCGGTCGCGTTTCTGTCGGGCTTTGTCGTGGCGTTTCCTCGCGCGGGCGCGCCGCCGCGCGAGGCGCTTGCCCGCGTGTTCCTGTCCGGGGCGCTCATCGGTTTTGCGATGGGTGCAAAGTCCACGTTCGCGCTGCCCGGCGTCGTTGGAGGATTCGGTCTGCTCATGATCGCCCTGCTTGGCCCGAGCCCGTTCGCGTTTGCCAAACGGTTGTGGACAACAATGGGATTGCTGGCCGTGAGCGCCTTTCTCGCGGGATCGTACTGGTATTTGTGGAACTGGATTCACGCACGCAATCCGGTGTTCCCGGCGAAGGTACTGAACTTTCGAGGCCCGGGGAACGACAAGAGTTGGGGCGAGACGAAGCTGACTTATTTCATCGAGAACGCCGGGGATTCGGGCATCTGGTGGGAGATCGGAAAACAGTCCATCAACTATCCGCATGTGTTGGGAATGGTGGGCGTGATTGGGTTGATCGTCTGTGCCGGTTTCATTGGCCGGCAAGTGGGCGTTGCCGTGCGGACGCGGGAGGTTTCACCCTTGGGGCATCCGCTCATCTGGATGTTCATCGCGGGGTTGACGCTGATTCTCCAGTATCCGTTCCTGCCGTATTCCGGCTCGTTCATCACCAACGAATTGATTATTAGCCAACGCTACTTCCTGTTCTTCTTCCTCATCGGGGCGATTTCATTGTGCTGGGCGCTGGCGAATCTAGGCGTGTTGATCAGGGATGCCCAGTGGCGGCACATCGCCGAGGGGACTGCGGCGGGGGCGCTGTTGTTGGTGATTATGGAGGTCCTGGGGCACAACAGACAGACGGTCGGCAGCACGCAGACAATCCCCGCGTTGGTGGCGGGCGCGCTGGTGGCGGTGGGGATTTTTTCGGTGGGCAAAATGCCGCGCTTTTCGCTGCTTGCGATCAAGCGTCACGCCTTCGCGGTGGTCCTGATTCCGGCGCTGGTGCTATTGCCGATTGCCGGGATGGTGCGTGAATGGATTCTTCCGCCGCCCTACATGAAGATCATCGACATCCCGGCGACGGCGCCCATCCCCCGCATCATCAACGCCATCGATCAACTTCCCGATGGCAGCCGCATCGGGAAGTTTTCCCTGAACACCTGGGAGTACGGCTATCTGTGCGGATCGCGCTTTCAGCATGAGCCGGTGATCCTGTGGGAACAGGGCCCCGCCCTCATCACGCTCCATGAAGCCTACTACGCAAGGATGATCGACGAGGGATACCCTCGCTTCGGGCTGCCACGGCAGGGGTATCTCCCCAATCCCGATACCTTCAGCGAGAAGCTGCGCCAAGTCGACCTCGACTACCTCCTCGTCACGCAGTACTTGATGGGCGTCTTCGATGGCATATGGCCACCGCAACGTGCCTTCATCCAGCGGATGCCGGAATTCGAGCTGGTCTGGTCGGATGAAAATTCGGAGATCTACAAGCGATTGCCCGACACTCTCGTTGAAGCGCCGGCCAGCCAGTGACCCGCGATTCCTCCGCGCAACAATGGACGCATTTCTGGCTGCCGCTGGCTGCGCTTCTTTTGATCTGCGTTGCGGTCGCCCCCGATCTTTCGGGCCGCTTCCTGGCCAACGATCTCAACGAAGCCAGCCCGCGCTCCATGTATCGGGCACTCCGGCACCTTGAGGGCGAGACGCGACTCGACTCCGATGCGCGCTTGATCCCCCATCTCTCGCACGAAGACCAACGGACCCGGGAGCGCGTCCTGCGCCATTTGTCCCGCTTGAATTCGCCGAACACCCCCACGGCGATTCTCGAGGCATTGCGCGGGGGGTACATCGAGGAAGAGCAAGCCCTTGCCGCCATCCGCCGGATCCGCAACCCCCTGTCGCGTCGCCCCATCGAGTCATGGCTCTCAATCCATGACCCGGAAGGCACCCTTGGGGCGGCACTCGCCGATCATCTGGGCGGATTGGCTTCGGAGGAAGCCCGCTGGGGCGCGGCCCCCTTTACCCGATCCGTCATCGAGGCTCAACTCTCCGCGAACCTGGAGGGGAGCCCATGATTTCCCTCGAACTCTGGTTCTCCAGGGTACTCCGCGCACTTTCCCTTCTTTCGGGCCTGGGTGTCTGGATGCTCGTGATGAACGACACGCTGCTCTATTGGGCGGGATCTTCCATCAGGGAGTCCATGGTCACCCTCTTCACCGCGTGCCTGCTGGCTCATCTCTTGCGGTCCACGGTGCCACTCCTCGCGCGCGGGCGCGCCACCCCGGGGAGGTTGGCTGTCGCCATCGTCTGCACGCTGACCCTTGCGGCGCTGCTCCTGGTCGCGGCGAACCAGTTTTTCTCCCGGGAAGTTCCCAGGTTCCGGGCGGATCGCATCGCGTTTTCCGGCGAATCGGATCTCGCAATTCTCCGGGCTTTCACGGATCGTCATTTCTATTATCCTTCCGAGAGCTTCCTCGAGCAGGCCCGTCTCGCCATTCCCCTCGACGAGGCCGTGCTCGTGATCGGCGACATTCGTCCCGATCCGGTGAATTACGCGCTCTATCCCCGCCGGGTCTATGCCCTGCCCGAGTTGCAAAGAGCGGCCTTGGCCAGCGCCGTCGCCTCGTGGTCACGGGAGGCCGATCCTGCCTTTCCGGAGGGATTTGCCCCGTGGTTGCGGCAACCCGTCTCGAACCCCGCGGCAATCGCGCGCGAGACCGAGGCCATGATTCGCCTCAAGGACATTCGATGGGTCGTTGTCGTGGATGCCTTCGATGAATCCCGCAACAGCATCGTCCGCATCGGGAGGAGCCGTTGATGCCCCTCCTCGGCCTCCTCGTCTTCGAGGCGATGCTGGTGGCGGTTGGCCTTCTGGTCGTCCGCCCCTTGCTTCCGCGCGGCAGGAGTCATCCCGCCGAGTTGTGGCTTCCGCTTTCCTTTGCCGTTGGATTGTTGGCGAACGCGCTCATGATCAAGGTCTCGTTGCTGCTGGCTGGATTTTACAATCCCTGGCAATTCCTGCTGCTGGCGTTGGTCGCCGCGCTCGTTCTCTGCATTTTTCGGCAATCCAACCGGTTCGCGCCCCTGGGAGGATTCGCGTTTCTTGCCCGGCTCGGTCCCCATCCCACGGGTGAGTTCACGCGGCTCCTGACGATCCTCGTCCTGGCCCTCGTTGTCATGCTTCACGCCGAGGCCCTCAGGTTCCCCCTGTTCACGTGGGACGGACGCTTCATCTGGAATATCAAGGCCATGATTCTCCTGCACGAGGGAACGATTTTCGGCGATTCGTTCATGGACCCCGAACGAGTTCACTTCCACCGCGACTACCCGCTCCTGCTGCCCGGCGCGTACACGGGTATCTACCAAATGACCGGTGGAGTTGCCGAGCGAATGGCCCGGCTGTTCCTGGTGCACTTGATGGCGATGTTCCTGCTCGCCTTTCACGGATCGCTGCGCGGCCGCTGCGCGCCGTGGATCGCCATGGCGTTCACGGCACTGCTGGCGGCGTCGGCGTTCAGGATGGACTACACGGTTCGCGATGGCATCAGCCTCACGACGGGCGTGGCCGACTTCCCCCTGGCCTTCCTCCTCTTCCTCGCCACGGTGCTTTACCTTCGCGGCTGGAGAACCAGCGAGCCACGCTGGCACCTCCTCGGCGGCTTGATGGCGGGCGCGTGCCTGCTGACCAAGAGCGAAGGTCTGGTTGTCTTCGCCGCCCTCTCGGCAGCCAATGCGGTCGCGGCCCTCACCTTGGGTCGCCGCTCCCTCCACGAGCGGTTCTGGCATCTGGCTTTGGCGGTCGGCGTGCCTCTGGCGATCGTCGCCCCTTGGCTTTTGATCAAGTCTCTCATGCCGAACTTCTATGACGAGAAGTTTGGGGACCTGATCGCGGATGCGGGATGGGCCCCCCTCCTTCAGCGCCTGCCACGCGTGTTGACCATCCTCGCCCAAGAGATTGGCTCCACCCGGTCCTGGAACCTGACCTGGTTCCTCTTCCCCGTCGCGCTGCTGGCGGCCAGTTTCCGGCGATGGCATCGATTGGGTTGGCAGCCCGGGGCCGTGGTGGTCCTGATTCTGGCCGCGTACCTTCTCGCGTATTTGGCCACGCCGCTCGAGGTCCACTACCACATGGAGACATCGATCGGGCGCCTGCTCTCGCACCTCTACCCGTTGGCGCTCTTTCAGTTGGCCACTGCTCTCGGTCTCGCGGTTCGATGGACTCTTTGGCCTCCATACGGGATCACGCCCCACCGCACCCCACTCGGGGATTCCGCTAAGACGAATTAAATCAAAGAGATGCCTTTGGGTTCAGTTGCCTGGCTAGGGGGGTGTTTTATCTATTGACTCCATAGACAATAAAGATTAATCTGCGTTTAATCTGGTCCAAACTTGGAGAGGGTCAAAAAAGATGCTTGCAAAGCGACACCATCCTCCTCCAACAAATTGCGCTTGTTCGTTCAGAACAGGTGCCCCCGGCGGCCACCAGCTGCCTTCGGCGCAACTTGGAAGTGTGATGCCCCACAAGGGCCCGATGACCATGAGCAGGCTATCCGCGGACTACCCAAATTCAGGACATCTTCCGGCCGCGCCGGGCTTGATCTTGTTGTCTTGCGCCCGATCCAGGAGCATCGCTCCGGGGGCCGGGCTCGAGGCCGCAGCGACAGCGGGTTGGCAAGGCTATCGCACTGCGCCACGCTCTGGAGAACGGCATCGGTCGTGGCAAGACGGTCAGGCGACTCATTTCCAGCACCGCCCTTGACCGGCCACACCACAAAACCAAGACCCTATGCCCCGAAAAGACGTATTCAACCCAGGAGGAAACCTCACCATGGCGGAATTCAACCGGCCGAATCGCCCGGCCCCATTCTTCACCGGCCCACGCGGGTTCACCCTAATCGAGTTGCTCATCGTCGTGGCCATCATCGCCATTCTGGCCGCCATCGCGGTGCCGAATTTCCTGCAGGCCCAGGCACGCTCAAAGTACAGCCGCGTGCTCTCCGATTTCCGCACCATGCGCGTGGGCGTCGAGTCCTACGCGGTCGATTGGAACCGCCCCCCCGCCATGACTTGGGGCACCGCCTATCAAAATGCGGCCGGCCGAACGGTCCCCGAATCCCGCTATAACGGCGAGCGCATCTACGGGACCCTTGGCCCGTTCATCACGACTCCCGTCGCCTATCTCTCCCGCTTCGACTTCCTTGACCCGTTTGTGGACAACCGGAAGGTCACGATGGACGCGCATCTTTACACCTACCAGGATCTTGCGACGAACCAGCTTCCGCTTCCGTACCCGACGGGCGGTAGCATGTTTGCCACCGTTCGCCCATCCCTTACCGACTTCGCAATCCTCCCGCGCGAACTCGGAAGCTACTGGACTCTCTCGATTGGCCCTTCGGGAGACGATCGTCTGGACTTGCGTGCCTTCTACACGCAGTATGATCCCTCCAACGGAACCATCAGCGCCGGCACCATCTACACGAGCCAGAAGAACTCGAACCCGACGCAGATGGAGTTCCAGTTGTAACCCAACCCCAGGTTTTTCCGGGCATGGCGCCGCAAGGTTCCATGCCCGTTTTGCTGTTGGTCGGTCCATCCTTACCCTTACCAATAAGGAGACGCAGCATGAGGACAAGAGCGGCTTCCACCGCGTGGACTCTCGCGATGGGGTTGGCACTTCTCGCCACCCCACCCGCGGAGGCCAAGAAGATCGGCATCGAAGACCTGACGAACGATCCAGGCCTGATGCCATTGGCAACTGACTGGCACGGCAACGTGCACACGCAGGACGGCCGCATTATTGCGGCTGAGGACTACACGGTGGGACGCCGTACTGCCCTGTTCGCCCCGCCGCAAGGGCGTGGTGAGGCAGCCACGTCGGCCGACTCGCGCTTCATTCAGGGATTGGCGCCCAGCCGTGTCAGCATTGGCACGACAATCGACGGCATGAGCTACAATCCCCCCGGTTCGTCCCTGAGCATCGTGGAAACGCTCGGGCCGCGTTACTCCGGCAATGGTCAATACATCATCTTCGAGTCGCGCGCGGCGTTTGACTTCGCGGACCAGAACGGTGTGCCGGACATCTACCGGCAGAATCTCGCCACGGGCGAGATCCAGTTGATCTCCAAGACCTTTGGACTGACAGGTACCCCGAACAACTCGGCGGCGGCGGCCAATCCGGCCTTCCGCGTGGGCGCCTTCTCTCCCGCCATCAGCGACGACGGCACCAAGGTGGCCTTCTACTCGGGCCTCATTCTGAACGACGTTCATCAGAATTTCACTTGGGGACAATGGCGCGACACCGGGGCAGCCGACCCCGTCCGCGGCGCGCCGGCCAATGCGTCCGAAGAAGTCGGCATGAGCACCGAAGTCGCGGCGTACTGGGCCGAGCTGGACGCGAATGGCGACATCATCTCGCTCAAGATCTCCGACTTCCCCGCTGACAATGTGCCCGGCTTCTCGCCCGGCGCGCCCTTCATCGAAGGCTTGGACATCGATCCCACGGGTCGGTATGTCGTCTTCTCCCGCAGCAACGCCAACCTGCAATACGACGTCGACAATCTGACGGCCGCACAGGTTGGGTTTCAGGACCGCCAGATCTGGCTCTATGACAGCCAGACCGAGACGGTGAAGCTCCTGACCAACAGGGCCGTGACCGACGATTTCACCGGCTATCGTGCCTGGGTCGCGAGCGCCTTCAATCCCGTCTTCTCGCCCGTTCGCTTCAGCGGTAATGGCCAATGGATCACCGTTGGCAGTTCCACGCGCAACAGCAACACGAACCTCCATGGCTCTCCTACCGGTGGTGCCTTGGTTGAGGCGGTGGCGTTCAATGTCGCGGACAAGGCCAATCCCGGCCCGCCCCTTCGCGTTACCCTTCGGGATGGCGATATTCCGTCGGTCGCGAATAACCGCGCGACAAGCAGCCCGCTGCTTGCCCGCACGTTGGCGGAATCGGGTCTTGAATCCGGGAATGCCAGCAACAACGGCCTCAACGAGAGCGTCACCTTCTCCCCGACCGATCCCACCAAGGCGCTCTTCTTCTCGCAGAACTACAATGGTCCCGTGGCCTTGGCGGCTGATTATTCCGTGCAGGGCTCCTTCACCGCAAATGGCGTGGGCGTCTGCAATCCGGTTTGGTTCTCTGCCGCCATCTTCCTCAAGGACGTGTCAAACGGCGACCTTGACATCATCGTCTCCAACCGCGGGGCTCGTTACGGAACCGGTTCCGCCTCCTTCTGGAACGGTGGATCGCTGGGCGGCTCGTTCGTTTCGGGCTCGCTCCTGACGTGGTCCAAGGACGGCGCGTCGTTCGGCTTCCTTGCCGACTTCCGCATCTCGGATTACGGCTTCAATCCTCCGCCCGCCACCGGCTTCCTGGAGGGATTCGTTCCTTATGCCCTCCCGTTCCCGATTCCGGCCGGCCCCGAGCCTCGCCCTGTTGACCCCATCGCCAATGGCGTTTGGGATGCCGACAATGCGGTTGTGGCGCTGACCAATGATGGAAACGCCCTTAATCCCCTCGGCTTCTCGGGTAACCGGTTTGCACTGGAAATGGGCCCGAACATCGACAAGGCGGTCATGGTCGTTCAGGACGGTTCCACCTTCAAGGGCGACTCGCTCCTGTTCCCCGACGTGACTTCCTACGACGGCACGGAACCGGCCGGTGAGCGCCTGAACCGCGCGGACCTCGGAGCCGCCGTCGCCCCCAACGCCAATGACCTGTCGGCGCGAGGCGTCACATCCGCCGATGGCCGCTATGTGGCCTACGTGTCCTACGCGGCGAACATCGTCGCGGACGACGCCAATGGCTTCCCCGATGTGTTCCTTCATGACCGCCAGACAGGAGCGACCGAACTGATCTCGCGCAACCAGACGACGAACGCCGTGGGCAACTCGGCCTCCGGTGGCCATCATACGCCGGCCTCAGCCGTTCACGAATACATCCTGACCGGAACCGGTGGTTCGTCCTCGACGGAGTGGAACTCCATCTACCCGATCGACATGACCCCGGACGGACGGTATATTGTCTTCGGCTCCAACGCCTCGAACCTTGGCGCGATCTCGGTTGGCCGCAATCAGGCCGCCACGCAGGCACTCATCAATCTCGCCAATCCAACGGGCACGCCGAATTCCCAGATCTACCGCTTCGACACGCAGACGGGCGAGATCCTTCTCGTCACCGACACCTTCGGATTCTACGATCCGGACGGTACCGGCACCGATCCCGGTTCGGACATCGTCCGTCTTCCCAATGACATCGCCTCATGGCCCAGCATCAGCGCCGACGGTCGCTATGTGGCGTTCCAATCGCGCTCGGAGATCATTGGCGAGCCCTTCGTTCTCGACGAGGAGGCAGTGGGTTCCTACAACGTCTTCGTTCGCGACCTCACGCTGGCCGTGACGGACGCGGCATCCGACGCGGCCGCCTATACCCTGATCTCCGACCTGCGTTTCAGCAATGGCGCCCGCTCGGACTTCCTCGGCCTGATCGAGAACATCATGCCCCGCATCTCGGCCGACGGCAACCGCGTGGTCTTCACGAGCCGCGACGACATCCTTGAAGCCGACGCGGAGAACGACCTCGAAGAGTACGACATCTACGCATGGGAGCGCGAGACGGACACGATCCGCCTCGTCAGCAACCAGGGCGGCAACTTCTTCGACAACTCGACCCTGCCGGGCGTGCCGAACTCCGACCGCTTTGGCATGTCGCGCAACGGCGCGTACGTGATCTTCCAGAGCGCGGCGCCGTTGACCAACGACGATCCCGACTTCGCGACGAACACCAACTTCCGCGACCAGTACATCTGGGAAGCGGCGACCGGAACGGTCAGCTTCTTCAACCTGGGCGGCGACCTCGATGGCTTCCGCTATGCATCGGTCCGCAACGAGCCCGCCATCAGCGACGACGGCAACCTGGCGATCTTCTGGAACCAGGGGCGCTACGACGAGGCCAAGACCGACAACCAGTACAGCCTCTATGGCGTGAACCGCGCGGAGAACACCATCTCGCTCCTGTCGAAGAACGGCCAGGGCGAGAATGCGAACTTCGACGCGATCGCGTTCCAGGACACGGGCACCCCGCAGTTCTCGCATCCCTCCATCGCCAATGCCCTCGAGCAGGAGGACGCGGTCGGTGTCGCGTTTGACATCCAGGCGAGCAACCTCGTCGCCAATGACGAGAACGGCCACCGCGACGTGTTCTACGTGCTGGTCTCGACCGTTCCGGTCGACGACGCCATCCCCGGCGACATCGACGGCGACGGACTCGTCAACACCGCCGATGTCACGTTCCTTGGCAATGTCGTGGCGGGTCTTGAGACCCTTCCCGATGGTGTCAATGGCGACATCGATGGCGACAGCGACGTGGACATGGACGACGTGACCGCGCTTGCGGATCAGATCGTCAACAACTAAGCCAGAACCGGCAACCCCTGCCGCACAACCGCCCGGGCCTCGCGCCCGGGCGGTTTGCTTTTCAACCGCGCTACAATATCCTACGGGTTGCCCGCCGGAGGGTCTTCATGCACACTCATGGACCCTCTGCCTGACCCACCATCCCTCCTCAACGCCGCGAAATCCCCAGTGTCCTGAAGAGTAAGCTTGCAGGCCATTGCCTCGACAAAGCCAGAGTATGCAGTACGCAGAACGTGGAACGTAGAACGCTGAGGGGCTGCCGTGCCCACGAATCGCCTGATCCCTGCCCGACTGCCATCACGCGACAGGGAGGTCGTTCGTGTCTTCGCGTTGACCCTGGTCCTGAATCTCCTCGTCGCGGGGGCGAAGATCGTCGTCGGCCTGTTGACGGGTCGCATCACCATCATTGCCGACGGCCTCCACTCGCTCCTCGATGGCGCCAACAACATTCTCGGCATTGCCGCCATCATCATCTCCGCCCGCCCCCCGGACGAGAGCCATCCCTACGGACACCGCAAGTTCGAGAACATCGCCGCCGTCGCCATCGGCGGCATGATCTTTCTCATCGCCTGGGAGGTGCTCGACACCATCGCCCGCGGCGCATGGGCGCGGTGGAGTTCCGGCGACACCGCGCCCGAAATGGTCCCTTGGGATGCCGTGACTCTCTCGGTGCTGATCGGAGCCGTCGGGATCAACCTCGGCGTCGCCCTGTGGCAGGAGAGCCGGGGCAGGGCCCTCAAGAGCCCGCTGCTTCAGGCCGACGCCCGCCACACCGGCTCGGACATCGCCGTGACCCTCCTCAGCGTCGTCTCGCTCCTGCTGGCACCCATGGCCTGGTGGGTCGATCCCCTCCTCGCGCTCGGCGTGTTTGTCTTTCTCCTCCGCGCCGCCTGGGGGATCCTGGCGCAAAACCTCCCCGCGTTCACCGACCGTGCCGCCCTCGATGCCGAACGCGTTCGAGACCTCGCCCTCGCCGTCCCCGGGGTGCGCGAGACCGCCAACATCCGCAGCCATGGCATGGGAAACGACATCCACCTCGACATGATCATCTCGGTGGACCGGCGCCTGAGGGCGGACGAGGTGGAGCAGATCGAGGAACACCTGCGCGACGCCCTGCGGGGCGAATTCCCGGGGCTGACGCTCATCGGCATCCATCACCGGGCCTCCCGCCCGGAACTGGACCCCACAGATTCCGTTTGACCGGGCCGGACGGGTTTTGGCCAACTCTGGGGCCTCAATTCGGGCGCCCCGCGCCCCTCCAGGAACCCCCATCATGGCCAAGTGCGAAGTGACCGGCAAGCGCCGCCAGACGGGTAACACCGTCAGCCACGCCAACAACAAGAACAAGCGCGTCTTTGGCGCCAATATCCAGAAGGTGAAGATCGTGGACGAAAACGGCACGGTGCGCCGCGCCCACGTCTCCACCCGCGCGCTCAAGAGCGGCGCCGTGACCAAGGCGGCCCCCCGCCGGATCATGCGCAAGCTGGAGTTGGCCGAAGGCGGCGAGTAATCCCCCCGCCCCGCCCCCGAGGCGGGATGCCGGGCTCCGCGCGACGGATGGAAACGAACCTGGTCAGGCGGGGAACCGAGCAGCCATAAGTTTTCCCATCCGGGTGCGCCAAGGGTCCGGTGTCCCGCCACGGGGGCGGGCGATTTTCATCCACCTTCATTGACCACAACCCCGCCGCGCCTTCTGATTTCACGGAAGGCGCGGTTCCTTATTTCAAGGTTGCTGGCCGGGCATTGCGAGCCTGTGCAGGGAGGGATGCATGATCAACAGGCTGCTTTTGACTTCTGACAAGCACGATGGGGGATGGGCGACGAGGCCAGAAAGACTTTCGCTCCCTCGCCTTGCCCCTGATCGCCTTGGCAATTCGCGTCCGGCATCGCAAACAAACCGCTTGATATCCGCCACCCGACATGCTTGCAAACCTTGACGGTGACGAAATACCTCCGGTATCCCATGCCGGGAGTGACGAATGGTCACGAACGCACGAAACACAAGGATCTCATCGGGGCTTGCGCTCTGCCTCCTGGCGAGTGGTGTATGCTCGACTCTGCAGGCCCAGATCGGTTCCGAGCAGGTCATTGCCAAGTGGACTCACGGAACATCCTCCGACCGGTGCATGACTGACTATCTTGGCGGCGGGTCGTCTGGCGGTCCTCCCGCAGGTGGGTCAGGCGGCGAGGGTGGTGGGGACGATGATGGGGGGCAGCCGCCAAAGACTGATGGAGGTAGCCCGGGCGCGGCGGGTTGGAACTCGGTTGATCTTTGGGACCGAAACCTCAAGCTTAAGGAGACGGACTTTGTCTTGTATGGCATGCACGGGCTGGACTTGGTGGTCAAGAGGGTGTATAATGCAGGCGATCATCCTCGCTGGAATGTGGGCACCGACGATTGGGATATCGAGTGGGACACGATGTTCGGGCCAAAGTGGAGAGGCCCGTACGATGCCACGCTTTACAAGAATATCAACCCCGACCTATACGACAGTCAATTGTGTCCCCCCTCCGATCCGCCGTCGTGCGATTACGCCATCGAGTATGTCTTTATCGACGAGACCGGTGATCGTGTCTTTTTTCTGGCGACCGGAAATCCGGATTTTTTCATAACCCCAAAGTACGACGGGCCCCGAGCATTGCTTGAAGTTGACCAGATCTCGTCAAGCCCGGATGTCTTCGAATATCTGATCACCCGGTCAAACGGCAGCCAGTTGGTGTTCAACGATCTGGGCAGATTGATCAAGGTTCGGCAGAATATCTGGACCGATACCGAGGAAGAGATCGAAATCGAATACGACGTGGAGAACCGGCCTTGGAAGGTCCACGCCCCGGGAGATGATGATCGTTACATCCGGTTCAACTATCCGATGGGCACCGACCCCCAGGTGGAGAGCGTGGATTTCGTTGCCGGAGTCGAAGTATATGAGGACATCGTGACGTATGAGTACGGGGCGGCAGGCTTGGAGAGGGTCAACTACGGGGGGGCAAACAGCACATTCTCAAGAGTTTATGAGCACGGATCCTTCGACCCGCTGGACGAGGAGAACCTGAGCACGACATTGGCTGCGGCCTCCATCGGGCGGCTGTCGATCATTGTGGACGGCGGCGACCCGCAACCGGTATTTGCATATGAATATGTTGCAACTGACCCCATTGGTTTTCAGCAAGCACCTGTCGCGGCAAAGTACGCCTATGATCCCATCGGCGAGTCGTGGGAGAAACTGGCATCCTATCCCGATACGGGTACCGTTATCTACGAACAATCAAGCGCGATGGACAAGCCGACGACATACATTATTTACACCTCGCTTGGCGAGATCGTCGATATTTCCTATGACAATACCACCTCGGTCCGCCCGACATCCTTCACGTATCGACATGATGACTTTGAGGAAATCAGGGCGCCGTACGCACACGAGTCCCTATGGGACACCTATCAGTTGACGAAGGAATGGGATTTTGACGACTCCAATGGGGACTGGCGGCTGCAGTATCGGCTGCTCGCCGAGCGAACGTTCTTTAACGACGGCCCCACGGACTACATGGAGACGGAATATGAGTATGACACGAATTTTCCCCATCTCGTCTCAAGAATCAAAAATGCCGAGGGCGAGGAGATCGAGTACGCTTACTATTCGCCTTCGGCAACCAATGTGCACGCCCGCGGGCGGCGCTGGACGATCACGCGAAACGGTGTCGTCACCTCCTTCGACTATCACGACGGGTCGGGCAAGTCTCCAGCCGGGCTTTTGGCCGAAGTGACCACCCCGTTTGGCACGACGACCTACGAGTACGACGAGCGCGGCCAGGTCATCGAGATCACGGCTCCCAACGGGAGCGTGACGGAATTCGCTTACAATGACTTTGGCCATGTGATCGAGCGCACGACGGAGTTGGGGACGTGGAAGCATGCCTACTCGTCGGACGAGTACCTGACCGACGGGACGACGCCCGTGCCAAACGGGGAGGTGTATTTCCCCCCGCGCCTGCTGGAAACCCGGGACCCGGACGACAACGTGACGCGGCACACGTACAATGGCGCGGGCAAGATCGTCGAGACCACGGATCCGAACGACATCACCACTGAATTCGAGTACGACGGCCTGCTGCGCCTGACGCTCGTGCGTAACGGCGAGGGGAACGAACACGAGTTCGAGTACGATTTCTATGGCCGCATGATCGCCTTCAGCGACGGGCGCGGACTGACGACGACGTACGAGTACGACGAGTTTGGGCGCGTGGTCCGCATCGAGGACCCGGAGGGAACGGAGCGAAACTTCACCTATGACGCGGTCGCGGGAGGGGGCGGTTGTGGTTGCGGGGGCGGGACGGTGGACCAGGTCACCCGCATCGAACAGCGCGACGGGTCCTTTGTCCACTACGAATACGATCTCGCCGGACGGCTTTTGAACGTCGAGTACAGCGGCAGCGATACACCGACCTCGACGAAGCAGGTGGAGTTCCTCTACGACCTGGCCTCGCGGCCGGTCTCGGTCACGGACACCCGGCTTCCCTTCTCGGGAAACGAGTATCTCTTCATTTACGACACGGGGAACACCGGCCTGCTGGAGCGCGTCGTCCACCCCGACGGGCACGCGCAGGATTTCCTTTACGACGCGAACCTTCAGGTGAAGGGCTACTTCGACGTGGACGGCAACATCGTGCAGTACACGCGCGACGGGCTGGGCCGCGTGACGACGTTGCGCGACACGTATGGGGGGAACACGGTGCTGCAATACGCCACCACGTCGGACACGGGTTTCCCCGTGGGCGCGGTCATGACCCGCACCTACGGCAACGACGCCTCGGAAGAATACTTGTACGATCCCCTCGGGCGGATCGAAACCATCAACCATTTCAATCCCATCAGCAGCCGCTTCGACTACGTCACCCTGGAGTACGGCGCGGCGGGAGAGATTCTCGCGCGCGAGCGCAAGGACGGAAGCTTCTTCTACAAGACGCTCTATGAGTACGACGATGCCTATCGCCTCACGCTGGAGGAGAACGAGGACAACTCCAGCGCGTGGAAAAACTCGACGATGTACATCTACGATTCGGCCGGCAACCGGCAATGGAAGATGTTCCTGGAAACGGTCGAGGGCGATTCACCCGTCTATCTCTACGCCAATAACAGCAACAAGCTCGAGGAGATCATGTTCCCGTACATTGTCCCCGGCGGATACATCTGGAGCGCGCTCTTTCAGTACGACGACCGCGGCAACATGACGGAGCGGCTCCTCCGGACAGATATGACCGAGGAGGAGTACGACAAGTGGACGTACGGGTGGAACGAGGACGACCGGCTCGTGTCCGCGAAGCTGGAGAAGCTGGACGACGAGGCGGTTGTTCATTCCGAGGAACACAAGTACCGGTACGACTATGTCGGCCGCCGCGTCCTGAGCGAGTTACCCGACGGTACACTTGTTCGCCACTACTTCAACGGCCTGACGGAGGAAGTGCGCAAGGTGAGCGTGACCTCGGCGCCCGACCCGTCGGACTTCGACTTTCATGTGGAGTTGGACGGGTCGGGCACGCCGTCGGGGTGGCCCTCGCCGACGGCCGGGCCGCTGGACCTGGTGACGGATTATTACGAGCTGGATGCGACCAGCGAGATCGGCACGTTCTATACCGGGTCGGGCGCCGGCATCGACATCCAGAACCATCGCACCGTGGCGGTGCGCCTTCGGGTAGAGGACATCGGCGCGGCAACACCCTACCTCTATATCACCTTGGAGACGAACTCCGGAAGAAGGCTCCTGATATACCAGCCCAGCCGCACCGTCGCCGACTCCGTCACTGGCAGTAGCGTGGCCCAGATCGGCTTCACCGGCGGGCGCGCGGGGAACTTCGACACCGACG
>CAYTRP010000005.1:19491-22927 GCA_964440195.1 uncultured Candidatus Sumerlaeota bacterium | reverse complement strand
CAGAGAACGGGACGCCGCCGTCCCGTTCTCTGACATAGCCCACCGTGTGGCATTCGACGTGGACGCACAGAGTTTCCGGCTGAAGGACGAGCGTGTGGAAGAGGTGGAGAAGCGTTCAAAGGACGAGAAGGACGTCTATTTCTATTATCGCTACCAGAATGGCAATCCGGTGGTGAACACTTTTAGCGACGACAAGAAGGGACTTGCCCGGGAGACCTTGGAGCCGAATCTTTCCATCCTCGCCCAGCGCCGTGACCCGGAAAACTATCCCCATTTGGCAAGACTGGCGCAAGATTACGAAAGGGTGCGAATTTACCGTGAGTGGACGTTTGGCCGCAACGCGGTATTTCGCGAACCGCAGAAGGCCGACGCGCGCAACGACGCCTTGGCGGAGGATTTTTCCAACCTCGGTCTGTTCCTCAACCGGCTGAGAGTGAAAAGCCCTAGTACCAAGCGTCAATTTGTCGATAAGCTACGCGACCTGTATGGGGGCATCACCGATTTTGAAGTCAGCATTGAAGGGGGCACCGTGCAGGTGTTCTTCACGGAGGGGAACTTTTCGATCCCCGCCACGCGCCTGTCAGATGGGACGCTGCGCTACCTGTGCCTGCTGGCGATCCTGCTGGATCCCGATCCGCCCCCGCTGGTGTGCATCGAGGAACCGGAATTGGGTCTGCATCCGGATCTTCTGCCAACGATCGCCGATCTGCTGGTCGATCTGTCCGAGCGGACGCAGGTCATCGCCACCACGCACTCCGAGGTGCTGGTCGATTGCATGACCGAACGCCCCGAATCCGTGGTCGTGTGCGAGAAGCATGAAGGAAAGACGGAGATGCGGCGGTTGTCCCGCGAGGAGCTGAAGGTCTGGCTGGAGAATTACAGGCTTGGCCAGTTGTGGATGGATGGCCAACTGGGGGGGAAACGCTGGTGAGCGCCATCATTTACCTGGAAGGCGGGGGAGATGCGAGGGACCTGAAGACCCGCTGTCAGACTGGGTTTCGCAAGTTGCTGGAACGTATGGGTCTTCAAGGGCGTATGCCAAGACTCGTGGCCTGCGGTGGTCGTGGAAACGCCTATGATCGTTTCAAGACGGCATTGGGCGAGGGCCGCCATGACTTTGTCGGTCTCTGGATCGACAGCGAGGATCCTGTTCATTTATCAGATGCCACCAATGATCAAGAATGGGATGGTCTCGATGTTTGGGATCATCTGAAGACCCGTGATGGGTGGCAAAAGCCCTCGGGAGTCCAAAACAAGCAGGTTCTTTTGATGGTGACCTGCATGGAAACATGGATCGTGGCGGACAGGGGAACAATGAGAGAGCACTATGGCGCGTCGTTGAGCGAGAATAGTCTGCCTCCCCTCGACAATCTTGAGTCTCGTGATCGCCACGCCGTTCAGGACAAGCTGGAGACTGCCACGGCAAGGTGCTCCAACGCCTATAGAAAAGGGAAGCGATCTTTCGAGATTCTGGGAAAGCTGAATCCGGAGGCTTTGAAGTCATTGGCGAGCTTCCGTAGGGTGGACAGAATTCTCAAGACAGCCTTGCGTTCATAGCGCAGGTCTTTTGTGCAATTTGGGTTGGGACGTGGTTTCACGTGTCTTGTCGTTTTGTTCACAATTCAAGCACCCTATTCACCATCTCCCTCAACCACCCAACCTCCCCCTTATCCCCGGCAATCCGCCGCATCTCCTCCCGTTCTTCCTCTCCACCGAACTGCGCTGCCGCAATCGCCGCATTCCGCACCAGCCGGTCCCGCCCCGCCCGTTTCAGCGGCGTTGAGCCCTCGCGCGAGTCGAGATCCGCCTGCTTCAATCTCAGCATCTCAACGAGCGACCACTCCGCCGGGGTGGTCCTTGGCGCGAGCGGATCCGTCTCCACGGGCCGCGCCCGTTTGCGGTTGTAGGGGCAGACGTCCTGGCAGATGTCGCAGCCAAAGACCCAGCCTTGCATTTGCGGCCAAAAGCTCTCGTCGATGGGGCCTTCGTGTTCGATGGTGAGGTATGAAATACAACGGCGCGCGTCGATCCGCCACGGGGCGTCGAGTGCTCCCGTCGGGCACGCTTCGAGGCACGCGCGGCAGTTGCCGCACCCTTCGCGGACCGGATCGGGAGGTTGGGCCGCGTGAAGCATGGCCTGTGTCAACACGCCACCCAGGAAGAACCAGGAGCCGGCATCGGGCCGGATGAGCAGCGTGTTCTTCCCACGGAATCCGATGCCGGCACGCTCGGCCCATTGGCGCTCCATCACGGGTCCGTGATCGCAAAAGGGGCGTGAAGGCTGGGCGGGATGCGTCGTGTCGTCGATGAAGCGCGCCAGCTTGCGCAGTTTCTTCTCGAGCACGCGGTGGTAATCCCTTCCCTGCGCATAGCGGGAGACGCGACCGGAGGGCCGTTGCGGTGATTCCGTCTTGTCCTCGACAAGATAGTCCAGCGCGACTACCACGACGGAACGGCATCCGGGGAGTACCTGCCCGGGGTCGCCTCGCTTCGTTGCCGTGCGCTCCATCCAATCCATGGATGCGTGGCGACCCTGCGCGATCCACTCCGTCAGGTCGGCGGACTCCGCTTCCAGGGGCTGTGCGGGTGCCACTCCCACCGCGTCAAAACCCAGCCCGAGGGCGTGCTCCCGCACGGAATCCCACGCGGATTCAGGGGATGGCAGGGGAGGGCTCATCGAGTAGGATTTCCCGAAGGTGTGCCGCCGTGGCGTCGAAGATGTCGGTGTGATCCGCCCCCGGCACGGGCACGAACCGAACCATGCCCGGAAATTGGTCCGCAAGCTGACGACCGTGGGAAAAGGGAACAACGGAGTCGCGATCGCCGTGGACGATGACGACGCGCGGAGGAGTCTCACGGGCGCCTAGCTGCTCGAGCCGCTTGGTGTTGTCGAAGCGATCGATCAAGACCTCGCTCAACGGCCAACCCACGGTTCGTCGCGCCATTGCGCCGAGACTGATGAAGGGTGCCATCATCACCACGTTCCTCACCGGATGCCGGACGGAGAATTCCGCCGCGGCGGCGGCTCCCATCGAGAATCCGAGCGTGGAAAGATTCTCTTCAATGTCCTCCCGGGGCGTGTTGAGGGATGCCGACAAGGCCGGCAGGACGGCTTCGGTCGCCGTGATGATCGAAGCGCGCGTCGGCTTGCCGGCATTCAATCCGTATCCCGGATAATCGACGAGGAGCCACGCCACGCCGTCGACGTTCACGTCCTCCTCAATCCAGCGCACCCACCACAGGGCGAGCGAAGCGTTGCCGTGAAAGAGCACCCACGTGCGGGCCTTGCCATCGGGGTCCGCGACACGGGGTGGCAGGTAAAAGGCCACCTGCTCGCGCCCGTCCACCGTGTAGGGAACCCGCACGAGTCTGTCCGGGAGGTTGTCCACCAGGTGCTGCTCGTAGCGCTGCGGATGGTAGATCATCTTGCGCTGGA
>CAYTRP010000005.1:1756-19481 GCA_964440195.1 uncultured Candidatus Sumerlaeota bacterium | reverse complement strand
TTCCCGCGATGAGTCCCATGGCGATCAGCAGCAACACAAGGGTGCGCGCGAGGATTCCCCGCGCCCGGGCGGCAAGGGACTTCACACGGCCTCGACCGCCTTGATATCGGGGATCTCGTCGGTGATGCGCCGCTCAATCCCCATCTTGAGTGTCATCAGGGAGGAGGCGCAGCCCACGCACGCCCCCTTCAATTGGATATAGACGATCCCATCCTCGAGGCGGTCAAAGGCACAATCGCCCCCGTCCGCCTGAAGGTAGGGACGAAGCTGTTCCAGGATTTCGCGCGCACGGGATTCCTGCTGTTCGATGGTCATCGGCATGGTCGTGACTTCCCTGAATTCGAATTGGGAACGGCCAATCCGCCGTCCTGGTGCCTACTGGAACAAACCCCGGGCCAAGTTACTCTTCCACCATCCCGCAAAACGCCTCGTTTTCCCACTGGAGATTCGGATGGTTGATTTCGGTGCTCCAAAAATGCCCCACGTTCGTCGAGATATGCTCGTCGGCGCGGTCGAATTCCTTGCGATAGCCAATGGTGCGCAGGTGGGTTGCCCCCACGCGGCGAGCGGCGCGCTCGACAATGTTCAGATCCGAGTCGGCAACCTGGGACTTGATGGTCGCCTTCCACATTTTCTCCTCCACCCCCAGGCCGGCAATGCCGTGCCGCTGGTAGGCGCTTCCAAAGCCAAGCAGCTCTTCCTTGTACACGGCGAACAGGCGATCCGCCTCCTCGTTCATCCCGTTCCACTTGAGGGCGTGAATGGCATGCACCGCCGCCAACGTCATCATGGCGACGGCCTGCCAGGTGGCACGCTGGTCGAGGTGCTCCGCGTGGAAGGGGATCGATGAAAGGCCGTGGTGCGCCAGGTAGATCGCCTCGGCCGCAACCCCGCAGGTCACCAGTTCATTCTCCTCCAGCGTGTCGCGCTCCGCATCCTCGGGCAGGTTGGCCAGCAGCGTCTCGACCGCGTACTCGTCCACCCGGATATCCGCTTCGCTGAAGACGTGGTGAATGAAGTGCTCCTTCCAATGAATGCGCGCGTAGCGGATGAGGAAGTCCTCCACGTTGCGCATCATGACGGGGACTCGGCGGATCGGGATGATCTGCCTGAAGAGGCCCAGCATGCCGCCCATGAAGGTCTTCGGCTCGCCGACGATGGCGCGATGCACGTTTCGCAGCGCCGCCTGCAGGGCGGGTTTCCAGCAGGGGTTCCCGCGCGACCGGCGGATTGTTCCGTCGGGCATCTTGCGCGCGTAGGGGCGCTCGGGGCCGAGTTCCCGCTTCGGCGTGAATCCGCCCGACTCCTCCACCCCCCTGAAGCGCACCATCGAGCCGGGATCCTCGGCGCAAGCGCTCCAACTGGTCATGTCCCTGAGGGTTGTGCGGCGGGGTTCGTTGTCCTCCATGCCGTACAGCTTCAGGAGTTTTCGCCGCACGAAGACGTCCGGCCCGCAGGGCTGGTAGCCGAGTTCCGTCAGCTTGATCAGCTTTTGCTCGAAGTTCACGCAGCTCTTGGACGTGGAAAGCAGCGTGGTCAGGGGCTCGAAGTGCGACCACAGATGATCGATCCCCCGGTCGCGAAGGGCGGCGTCCACCTTGGCAATGGTGCGATCGAGCTGCTTCTTGGTCGAGGGGTGCCCCTCTAGGACCCAGTCGCTAAACAGGCGCTCGCGGTAAATGATGGAGACGATGTCGCGGGTGGTGGGCGCGGGGCGCAGGGTGTTCCAGCGCTTCATCAGCAGGTCCGTCTCGCGCTCGCGGCTTTGCTCGGCATCGAGCAGCAGGACAAGGTGCGAGGGCCCAAGATCTTCGGCCTCGCAGAGCTTGGTGAATTCCTCGTGCAGGATCTGCAGGACTTTCGCGGAGTATGCCCCCTCGGGCAGCCAGAAGACGCACACGAACATCTTCTCCCCATGGGAGCGCAGCACCGCCCGGTTATACTTTTTCAGCACCGGCCAGTAGTACTCGAGCGCGATGCGGCACAGCAGGCGGATCTCGAAGTCGTGCTGGTACAGGGGGAGCAGTGTGTGAAACGGCGTCGTCGCGACCGGGGTGATGTGACCTTTTTCCCAAAGCTTGGTGATGCGGCTGTAGACGTTGTCGGCCGTCTCGTAATCCAACTCGATGACACGGTTGATCGTCTCGGGGTCCAGGCCGAGACCCATGAAGGCAACGGGGCCCCGCTCGCCGAAGTTTTCCGCGTTTGCCTCCGCCAGGACCTCGGCAACGGCTTCGAGGCGCCGGGCCAGGATCCGGATGAACTTGATTTCCAGTTCCCGCGGGCTCTTGCCCGAGATCGTGTCGTGGTTGAACTGGGCGGAGACCGCCGCAAGCCGCTCCTCGAACTCGCGAGGAGAAGAATAATCGTCGAGCAGTTCCGCGAGGTCCGCATCCGCGAGGTCCGGCGGAAGCCGGTACTCCATGTCCACCAGCGAACCAATGGGGTAACTGAACTCCACTTGGATCGGATGGAGGCGGTTTGTGGTCTTTTCGGCTCGTTTTCCCGGCTTCGAGACCGTCCCCCCGGTCTTCGGAGCCTTGCCGCGTGTTTTGACTGGCACTGCGTTCCCCCGTTGGCGATGCGGGCCCCGAGCGCGGGACCGGTCGTAATAGAGGCCGGGTTGAAGTTTCCCTCAATACCGGCCAGCATTCGTATGCGGGAAGAGCGCCCGGATTGGCAAGTATTAATCTGCCCGATTTTCAGGCGGGGACAATCCGGCCGTTTTCAACCAGAAAGCGCCTTTGCACCGGCAGATGTTTTTCCACCGGGTGGGCGTTGGTGGCCGTGACCAGAGTCTGGAGTTCCCGCTCCGCCACGAGGTGGAGGAAACTCTCCCCCCGTTCGGCGTCCAACTCGCCGAGAATGTCGTCCAGCAGCAGCAAGGGCGCGGCCCCCGTGACCTGTTCCACCAGCGCCACCTCGGACAAACGCAGCGCCAGCACCAAGGATCGGGACTGGCCCTGGCTTCCGAATCGCCGGATGTCCTGACCATCCAGATCAAAACGGATGTCGTCCCGGTGTGGACCATCCAGCGTCTGCCGGCGCTCGAGGTCGCGCTTTCTCCCTTCCTGCCACATGGCAGTCAGCGCCGCCCGGGTTTCGGACTCCGCCTCCGCCAAGAGCGGGAAACCGGGCGGAAGGCCGGCCTCGTACTGCAACGTCAGAACCTCTTTTCCGTGGCTCAACTGCCCCATCAGGGGGGCCGCCGCCTGCTGCAGCGCCTTCACCAGCCATGCCCGCTTCAGCAAAAGCCGGGTGCCGTGCTCCGCCATGGTGGACTCAAACGCAGCCATTTGAGTGGTCGACGGATGCGGATGGCGAAGGAGGGCATTCCGGCTCTGGAGTGCCTGACTGTAGGCGGAAAGGGCGGATAAAAATGAGCCGTCAAGCTGTCCCAATAGACGATCCAGAAGGGTCCGTCTGCCAAGTGGCGGACCTTGCACAAGGCCCAGATCAGCCGGTACAAAGCAAACTGTCGGCAGCAGGCCCCACAGGCCCGTCAGGGCCTTCAGGGGCTTTCCGTCGATCCAGACGGACTTGGTCTGCGACTGGATCGCGAGGCGGATGCGGCGTTGGCTCCCTTGGCGAGAAAAGAGCCCCTCGACAGATGCAAAGACCTGATTTTCTTTGACTTGAGTTCCATTTTTTGCTCGTGCGATGACCTCACGGTCAAGCCTCGCCCGAAAGCTGCGGCCGGTCGAGAGATAACAGACGGCCTCCAACAGACTGGTCTTCCCCTGCGCATTCGCGCCCGACAACAGCGAGATCCCCTCCGC
Source organism: uncultured Candidatus Sumerlaeota bacterium (assembly GCA_964440195.1). Lineage (GTDB taxonomy): Bacteria > Sumerlaeota > Sumerlaeia > SLMS01 > JAHLLQ01 > CAYTRP01. Next base: position 15,702 of record CAYTRP010000005.1, on the reverse strand, counting down.
GGGCTCGAAGGAGACCGATTCCAGAAGGCGGAAGTTGCTGATGGTGAGGAGTTGGAGGCGCATGAGTCCGCTTCGGGATCTTGGGGGAGCATCGCCCTTGACAGGCAGGCACGCTGGAGATGTCAGTTAGCCACGTCCGTTTCGACGGCTTTTCCGCCCCCGTTGGCAACACTTCCCTCCCGCGGAGCCCCCCCTCATGGCAAACGACCTCAAAATGCAGATGCACCTCGTGCGCTCGATGTTGGAGTCGCCCTTGCAGGCGACGTCCATGGATCTGACGGTGGAGCAAAACGAAGCGCGCATGATGCTGGAGTCGCTTTGGGGTTTCAGCATGGCCGGGTCGGAGTGGGGGGAATATATCCTCGAGTACGACAAGTTCCGTCCGGGGCTCTCGACTCGTCCGCGCGCGGTTCCGGCGCGTAGGCAATAACCCCTACGCGAGCTGGGTGGGGTCGTCGATCCGCAAGGGAGCCACGGCCCGGAAACCCTCCGCATAGCGCACCCCGATCAACGAACCAAAGAAGGACGCCCGGCCTTCCAGGAAGTGCCAGGCGATGTCGCTGCTGACGTATGTCTCGGGCCCCACGTAATCCGGATTGTGCAGTTGGGAGCGAAACGCGCGCAGCGCCGCGAGCTTCGTTTCCCACGCGTCGGTGATGTCCACGACGAACGACGGCGGCGGGGGCCAGCGGTCACGCGTCCCGACAAAGTGAAACACTCGGCGAGTCTTGTGGCGCGGTTGCCCGGTTTCATACTTCAGCACGTTGGCCTGGAAAAAAGCGTCCTTCACCGCGCGGCTCACCGCGTTGTGGTCGGGATGATGATCGTCCGGCTCATGCGTGAAGACGGTGCGAGGACGAGCGTGTCGAAGCAGGCGCACCATCGCGCGCGTGGCGCCCGGGAGGTCGCCGCCCACATGGCCGTCCGGGAGATCGAGGTTCAACCGGGGAACGCCGAGAATCCTGGCGGCGTCCGCGGCCTCCCGCGCTCTTTCTTCGGGTGTCCCGCGCGTCCCCATCTCGCCGCGCGTGGCATCGACCACCAGCACACGCCGCCCCATGGCGACCAGACGTGCAACGGTTCCGCCGGCGAGGATCTCCACGTCATCGGGATGCGCGCCGAGGAAAAGCGCGTCATAGGGAAGGTCAACGGGGGCGTCGGGAAAGTCGCTCATGAATTCTCCGGCAAGGGCCTCGCGTTGCAGCCAGCCGCCGCCTGACCGTAATCGTCCAGCACCGTCGTGATGCTGGGCGCATCCCCGTTGAGGGGACAACGCGGATTGCGACGCAATCGAATCTCGCGCCACCGCATGGCCAGCGCGTCGAACGTCAGCAGGCGCCCCACCAGCGGCTGGCCAATGCCGAGCAGCAGCTTGAGGACCTCGGTGGCCTGCACGCTCCCGACAATCCCCGGGATGGCGCCGAGGATTCCCGCTTCCTGGCACGACGGCACCAGCCCCGGCGGGGGCGGTTCCGGAAACAGGCACCGCAGGCACGGCGAATCCGCGCCACCGTCGTTGGGGAAGACCGTGACCTGCCCCTCGAACTGGAACAACGCCCCGCTGACCAGTGGCTTGCGCGCGAAAAAAGCGGCATCGTTGACAAGATACCGCGTCGGGAAATTGTCGCTCCCTTCCACGATCACATCGGCCTTGGCAAACAGATCCAGCGCATTGCCCGGCAACAGCGCCGTCTCGTGGACGACGACGTTGACGTCGGGATTCAGTGCGCGAATCGCCTCCGCCGCCGAGTGGGCCTTGGGGTGTCCGATACTCGCCGTCGAATGGATTACTTGCCGCTGCAGATTGGACGCATCCACCGCGTCGAAGTCCACGACGTCGAGCGTGCCGACGCCCGCCGCCGCGAGATAAAGCAACACGGGACTCCCCAACCCACCCGCGCCCACCACGAGCACGCGCGAATCGAGCAGGCGGCGCTGGCCCTTGCCACCCACCTGCGGCAGGATGATGTGCCGCGCGTAGCGTTCGATCTGGTCGTTGGTGAAGCGTTCGACGGGCAAGTGGTGGGGCCTTTTGGGAAATTGTTTCTTTTTTGAATTCCTCCGGCGAATCGGTCATGTCCGATTGATTCGTCCGATCTACTTGCCTTTCCGCCCAATCAACAACCGCCAAATCCCGTCCCCCATTGGCTCTTCCACATGCACGACATTCCCCTCCTGCCTGCACGAGCGCACGACATTCAGCCGCGATTCGCCGTCGCGGACATGGACCTCGAGAATCGCTCCCGGTTCCATCTCCTCCAGTTCCAGCTTCGTCTTCACGAACGTCATCGGGCACACGTCGAGCGTGATGTCCAGCGTGCGCGAGGGCTCTGGCGAAATCGGCTTCTTTACGCCCACGGGATTCTCCTACTTGCGTGGTGGCGACGTGCGGGGATACGGCTCCTCCTCGCGGGCGGCTTGTTTGGGATCAAACTCCTCGACGGGAGAAAAACTGCTGATCGGGCTCTCCGAGTTGCCGCCGCCGCTTTCGGTGGTCGAGCCGGAATTGTCCGGCGGCGGAAGGGGCATGTCCTCGTTCGCCTCTCTGACCTTGGCGGCGACGAGGCTGCCGATCATGACGGACGATTGCAGGTCCTCGGCGATGCCGCGCACGGCGCTGGGAGAGTGAGGGATCATGATCGTGTTGGTGCGCGACTGCGCGCCGACCTCCTTCAGCGTGTCGAAATACTGCGTCATGACAACAAGCTGCATCACATCCCCGGGGCGCGTGCCGGGAACGGCCTGCGAGAATTCCAGCACGCTGTCGCGCAGGCCGTCCACAATGGCCTTGCGCTGGTCGGCGACGCCCTTGCCGCGCAGTCGCATCGACTCCGCCTCCGCTTCCGCCTGCTTGATGCGCAGGATCTTCTCCGCCTCGCCACGCTCCTCGCTCGCGCGGCGGATGCGCTGGGCCGCGTTGATCTCGTTCATTGCCCTCTTCACGTTGGCGTCCGGATCGATGTCGTTCACCAGCGTCTTCACGATGTTGTAGCCATACTGGTTCATCGTGTCCTCGAGGCCGCCCTTCACCGCGTTGGCGATCTCGTCCTTGTTCTGGAAGACGTCGTCCAGCTTCATCTTCGGCACGACGGCGCGGACCTCGTCATACACGAACGACTCGATCTGCATCTGCGGGTTGGCCAACTCGTAGTGCGCCTCGCGGATGCGGTCGGGCATGATGTGATACTGCACGGCGACGGTGATCTTGACGAACACATCGTCGAGCGTCTTCGTTTCCACATTCACATAGAGTTCGTGCACGCGCAGGCTGACCCGGCCGGAGACGGCCTCGAATGGCAGCAGCAGGTTGACGCCCGGCTTGGCGACGCGGGAGAATTTCCCGAAGCGTTCGATGATGGCGGCACTCTTCTCCTGCACGGTGATGACCCACGGGATCGGCAGCATTTGGTCTCTCCTGGTCGAATGACTGGCGGACACGCAAGGGGTGTACCCACACCTATACGGACGCCGAAACCGGAAATTCAACCATGGGCGCGGGAAACGGCAAGCTCCCGGTTGCGGCCCTCGCGGACATCGGCCCAAGAATTGATTTACCACGAAGGCACAAAGGGCACCGGGCAGGATCAATGGACTCCCCGTCGGACCCGTTCGTACTTCTTCATTTTTCTCCGTGTCCTCCGCGCCTCCGTGGCAAGTCCATCACCTCTCCCCAACGCCCAGGTTAGCCGTGTATTTCAACGCCCACGCCCATCTCGAACTCTCCTTCCTCCGGGGCGCTCTCCCCATGGGGATCGACTTCGTTGGTTGGCTGGAGCGACTCGTCGTCCTCAAGCGCGCCGCCGGTCCCGAGGCCGTGCGCGCCGGAATTCGACGGGCCCTTCGCCAGATGGCCGACTCCGGCACGACCGCGCTGCTTGATATCGATGCCATGGGCGTGACTCCCCGCCTGCTGGGCGAGGCACCCTTTCCGGTGCTTTCCTTCACCGAGATGATCGCCTTCGACGCCACCCGCGCGCGGGAGACGGTCGAGCGGGCCCTCGCACGCCAGCAGGCGCAGCCCCTCGAACCCCGCCACGCGTGGGGGCTCTCGCCACACGCACCCTACACCACGACCGCGCCCCTGCTCCTCTCCGCCCATGCCGAGGCCGCGCGGCGCCGCCAATGGCTGTGCATCCACGCCGCCGAGACACCCGGGGAGACCCAAATGTTGGAGCAGGGATCGGGCCCTCTCAAGGACTTCCTCCACGACGCCGGCGTGTTGCCCCCGGAGTGGGAACCCCCGCGCCTGCGCCCCATTCCGCATCTCGCGTCGCTCGGCGTGCTGGGCCCGCGCACATTGCTGGCACACTGCAACGACATCGACGACATGGACATCGCGATTCTCTCGAAATCCGGGTGCCATGTCGTCGTCTGCCCCGGCACCCATGTGTTTTTCAATCGCGGCGCGTTTCCGCTAAAGCGGCTTCTCGACGCCGGCATCCCAACGCACCTCGGCACCGATAGCCTCGCCAGCAACGAATTCCTCGACATGGCGCGGGAGGTGAAATTGGCGTGTGAACTCGCGCCCGCCGTGGACCCGCGCCGTATCGAACGGTTGGCGGAGATGACGGACGAGGTGAGAAGCCTCTTCTTCCCCGAGGGTTCGGCGGGGGAGAGGAGACCATGATGCTGTCGCGATGGCGCGCGCTGCTCGACGACAACCCGATCCTGCAACGTGCCACGCCGTGGCGGCGGAGTGGGAGGAGGCTGTGGATTGTCGCCCCGTTCATGATGGCGTATGCAACCATTGCCTTCATTGGTGGTGACTCACCGCCATTCGCCGTGCTTGCCGTTTTTCTGTTGGTCCCTCTGCTCTTTGTACTCCTTAAACCTGCTCTTGAGCCATCCTTGGCAGAGCAATTGTACTTGTCGGGGATGAATCCCCGGGCGATTCAGGTGGGCCTTGTCTTCTGGCCGCTCGTCATGACCGGAGTAGCGGTTTTCGCGTATCTGCTTTCTTTTGCCTTTGTTCACGGCATATTGGGATGGCCGCTCATTCCGCAATCTTGGATGGTAATGACCATGATTGCTTTCCTGTTGGCGACAGCCACTTCGCTCGCCTTTGTTTTGGGATGCCTCTTCACGCAATTGGCTCGACCGTCGCTGATGCGATTGTTTGGAGCAGTCATCCTCGTTATTGGGTCCCACTTCCTCGCAATGTATCTCTTTAGTTTTCTAATGAACTATATCTATCCACGCTACGGCAGGGGGCAGTGGGTGGCCAACTTCGAAGATCGATTCATCGTGGGCGTCATCATCTCCTGGATGACCCTCTCCGCGATGGCGAGTGTGCTGGCCTTTCGTTCCATTCCGGGTTGGGCAATCTATCGCATGGATCGGCCAGCGGATGCAGCAGACACCGACCCAGACTCCGCGAGGGTGTTGTGGCGCCGACTTTCCGCAAGTCGCCAAGCGACCCTTCTCTTCCAACACACAACGCAGGTGGCCCGGCTGCGGCCCGGCATATTGGTCGCCTCCGTGATCGGCTATGTGGGCATGCTGATCCTCCTGAGTCTCCAACGATACAGTACGGACTATGGCGTCCTTTCCGTGTTGGTCGAGCGAGACTTGCCGCTCTACCTTCCCTGCTGCATGGCCGCCCTCGCGGCGACGTGGGCATGGATGCAGTTTTCTGCCTGGCGACGCCAGCCGGTGCCACTCCTTGTTGGCAACGTTCGCCTTGGCGCAGCAATCCTCCGTGCGCCCGTGGTCACGGCCTGCGTGACCATGACGATCCTGCTCATCGTTGCTCGTCACATCATGGAAGATTGGATACTGAACGATTATCCTTCCTTGTATCGCCAAGACCTACTCGCCTTGATCCTTGCCGACGCCATCTTGGGCATTGCGGCAATACGTCCAATCCATCTCTGGCTGTTGTCATCGTACAGATCGCTCGTGGGCCTGATCGCATTCGCGATAGTACTGATTGCAACAAGCATTGCTCTGGAGTCGAACTCAACCTCGGGTTTCCTTGCCGCGGTTGTTCTCATTCTCGGCGCGGCATTTCTGATTCTCCTGCGACCGTTCGGAATCGAGATCCCCTTCGTCATCCGACTTCACCGGATGGCACGCCTCCAGTCGACACTCTATCGGGATCAGTAGGATGAAGAGCCGTGAATCCTCGTCTGCCGTTCGCTTCACTGAGCCGACACTCCATGAACCACTTCTCCACGAGCAAGACGTCACAACGCCTCGCCGTCGCACTCTGGAGTGCGGCCGCTTGCTGCCGCTGTTTGCGCCCCAAAGCTTGCTTGGGGCGCTCCCACCAGCCTCGGCTTCGACTTTGCATCACGGGAGCATCGGAAGCAAACTTCCGACGCCGAAAGCGCAAGCGAGCTTGCGCACTCCACGGCAGTTCGATCAAAAGCGGGAAACCGACACTTTCAACATGAACCTCCGAGACCGCCTCCACCGCTGGCTCCATCCCCGCGATCCGCTCCTTGAGGCGTGGAGGGATGATCCGTTCGTGGAGGCGATGGTGGCGCGGAAGCGACGGGTGCGATGGAGCGGCGGTTGGCTGCGGCATGATATCACGCAGACCTTCTGGTTCCGGTGGTTTCTTCTCTTTGCCGTTCTCTCGACATCCCATCGGACCTTGAGGGCCCTTGGATTTGGGGGAGCCATGACAGTGCTCCTGAGTTCGCTTCTGCTGGGAGTCTTTGTCGCGCTGTCCGGAAAACTTGCCGGTCTTTTTCCACCGCCGGAGAAAGCGGCCATTACTTCCATCGCATCGCTTATCAAGCAACAGGGAGCCGCGTCGGCCCTGTGCGACCTCTGGATGGCGGGCATTCGCGGTCGGGACATCGTCAAGGTGGTCTACGTGGGGCATCGTGCCGAGTCGTCGCCTCTGCCCGTCTTTTTGTTTTGCATCGTCGCCATTGGTGCCTTCATCGCGATTGGGGAACCAGTTGGCATGCACGGCATCGGTGGATTGGTGCTCTACCTGTTGCTGCTTGTTTGGATGCGGGGGGTCTTTCACCTTGCTCGGCATGGCAACTCCAATCCGCTGTCCGGCGCGTGGGCGCTGACAGGGGATCCGCCACCACCCTTCGTACGTCCCGTTTTAGTGAGTTCAGCCGGAATTGACTTCCGCAACGCCACCGCCCTGATTCTGTCGACGGGCCTATTGGTGACTGCCTCGATCGCTGGCATGCTCACCTACAGGTTCTGCGTGCACCTTGGGCTCCCGGTCACAGTTGGTCTCTTCGTCCAGATTATCTTCTTGATCAGTTCCATCATCTTGCTGCTCGTGGCTTCTCTGGAACGCGATCCTCGGCTCTTCGAGTACATAGAATCGCAGTTCACGGAAGTCGACCGCTTGTTCGACCTCCATGTTCGGCACGTCGTCTTGTCGGATGCTGATGCTGGCCGGGTCGAATGAACCCCCAAGACCCTCTCCCCCCCTGGTTGCGGCGCGCCGAGCCCGTTCTCTCGTTCTGCGCGCACCTGCCCTTGTTTGAGTGCATCTGCGATGCCTCGGCGCGCGTGCGGCGCGAAGGATGGCGGACGCCGCGCGGCAGGCGCTTCCTCTTGCGCAATGTTGCAAGCCCCGGCTTCGTGTTTGCCGGAGTAGTCCTCGGAATATTGCTTCTGCCGGTGCACTTTCCGGCGGCGATGCTCCTCCTGTATGCCGTGCCGCTCAGCCAGATTGTTTTGATCCTCAAGCGCGGCAAGCGGACGGCGGCGGAGAACCTGATGGACGAGCGGGTGATTGGCGACCTCTGGTTGGCGGGCTGCCGGGGGAGCGAGTTGGGGGCGGCGATGGCGCTGCGCCTTGCGCGGACCGAGCCATCCAGCTCGACGGCCTTTGCCGGCGCGGCTGCATGGGCTTCAGCGGTGCTGGTATTGGGTGGCGGCCTGATTCCCCTTTGGGAATCGGCGGTGATCGTCGCCGTCGTGTTTGCGTGCGCCCGCGAAATGGGGTGGTGGGCATCGGGATTGGTGGCGCCGCTCTTTCTGATCCACCGCGCGCGCATGCGATTTGCCGGGGCGGGCCGGCTCGGCGTCACCCTGTGGTGGGCTGCCCTGGTCACCGCGCTCGTGGGATTCGTGGGACTGATGAACCAGGGAATTCTCGCGGTGATCGTCATGTGGGCGATGCAGCAGGGTTACTCGTTTGCCATCGGCGTGGCCCTTTACCTAATGGTGGTCACGGTGTTGTTGATGGTCCTGCGACCCCCCGCCGTCGCCCTGGCGCGCGTTTTCCAGCAGCGCTGGCTTGACCACATCGACGCCGTGTTCGACATCTACGTCCGTACCAGGCATTTGTACGACCCCGACGCGGAGCGGCAGCCATGAGTATCCGCGCCCACCTCAACGCATGGCTCCACCCGCGCGACCCGCTGCTGGAGGCGTGGAAGGACGATCCGTTCGTGGAGGCGATGGTGGTGCGGGAGAAACGGGTGCGGTGGGCACCGGCGGGTTTCATCGCGCCGCTTCTCATGCAACGGTGGGGATGCGTTTCGGTCCTTGCCGCCACCATGGTTTTCTTCGGGCTTCTGCTGGAAACGCAGCGACAGTTGAATGTGTTCTGGATCAATGGATTGGTGGCAATCGCCCTGAGCATTGCCTTCGCCTTTCTTGTCCGGCAGGGTCTGATTCTTCTTGGAAGACACTTCCGCCGGACTCTCCATTCACAGGTTCCCATGGCAGTCCTTGTGCAAGCCACCGGGCCAAACCCGCTGTTGCAGGATTTGTGGATGTCGGGGGTGCGCGGACGCGACATGGTGAAGGCGCTGCATGTGGTCTTGTGCCACCGGCCAATGAAGAAATGGACCTGGTTGCCTTTCGCCCTTTTGTACCCGCTCCTGGTTCTGCCTTGGGAACCGGTCTCGCATGTGGGTGCCGCGGGGATCGTCGTTTATATCCTGATAACCGTGTGGCTCCACTTGTTCTGTGTTTACCTGCGGTACGGAAGATTCAATCCGTTGACATCCGTGATGGACCGGTTTGACGGCATTCCACCGGGCTTCATCCGCCCCGCGTGGGAGGTTGGGAAGGCGCCGAGCAATATCTACGCCCCGCCGGGTATTGGGCCGGCCGCGTTGACTCTCTGGGCTGTGTTCTTCCTGGTGTTGGCGCTCATTATTGGAACCCTGTACGACATGGCTGTTATGGCACCCGTGCTTGTTCTCGGACTTCAGGTGGGTTTCCTTCTGATGGCTTGCCTGATCATGATTCCCCACCGACTTGGCCCCGGCGCGTATTTCCACGAACGCCTTGAGGACGCCCTGCACATCGCCGATCTCGAGTTCGACCGCCACATGCGCGAAAAAATCATCCGCGATCCCGACGCCGGACGGAAAGCATGAACCCCACCGAACCCATTCCCGCGTGGCTGCGCAAGGCGGAGCCGGTACTCGCGGCGCGAGTCAACGAAGACCTGTACGTCACAATGCAGGAAATGGGGCGAAGAGTGCAGCAAGAGGGGTTTCGTTCGCCGAGGGGGCGGCGCCATCTCGCATTTGGGGTTGGTTTCCCGTTTTTCTCCCTTGCTGGGATAGGCGTGGCGCTCTATCTGTTGTGGAGCAATTTTTGGCTCTCCATGATTGTTCTCTATGGGACGATAATTTGCCAGCAAGTATTTGCTTTCCGGCGCCACTCAACCACGATCCATGAGAACATCATGATCCCGGAGGTTCTGAAGGAACTCTGGCTGGCGGGTTGTCGAGGGAGTGAGATCGCATGTATCCCGCTTCTGGGATTTGCGCGCTTCGCGCCACGGTTCGCCGCCGCCTTTGGGTTGCTCGGCTTGATTGGTTCGGTGGTCCTTGCCTGGGTGATTGGCGCGGGCTGGGGTGAAGCCATTCTCCTGGTGGCGACCGTCACTCTTGCGATGTACGCCGGCGCTTGGTCGATGGCGAGACTCGCTGCCCCGATCATGATCCTCCACGCAATCAAGCAAAGACATGGTCTCGGGAGGTCCACGCTCGAACTGCTGGTTGCATCGGTGCCGATTCTTGCGCTGGCTGGCTTGGCTTCGGTGGGCATGCTGGTTGTCTATATCGCGGTCACGGAAGTGGTGGAACGCCTCGAAGGGTCTTTGGCAATGGGGACGGCGGTTTTTTGTGTCCTGTTGTCGGTTGCCCTCGCGATTGTGTACTATCCTGCATGGCGAATTGTCCTCGGTGTCCAGCAGCGCTGGCTTGACCACCTCGACGAGTTGTTCGATGGCTACGTCCGGAAGGCATTGCTTCACGATCCCGACGCGGAAAGGCGGTTCCCCGATGTCAAAGATGCTGGTGGCGACGATGATGATGTTTCTCGTGGGAGCCGTGGCGGCTGATACCAATGAGGAACACCCCCCCGACACCCGCCAATGGGTGGACGCCCACGAGTTGACGCTGGAAGGGCGCGGTTGGGTGGAGACCTCCACGACTTACTCGCGTTTGCCCGCGCGGGCGGAGGAATTGGTGACGCCGTTGGTCTGGCGCCTCAGCCACAACACGGCGGGCGTGTCCGTGCGCTTTGTCACCGACAGCCCGGCGGTTCACGCGAACTGGAGCGGCGGCGGCGCCATGCCGCACATGCCCGCCACGGGCATGAGTGGGCTCGACCTTTATCGCCGTGGCGACGACGGCAAGTGGGTGTTTGTCGCGAATGGGCGGCCGCTGGAGGGCGACACCACGCGCACGATGACCGAGAACCGCCCGGCGGAGATGACCGAGTACCGCGTTTATCTGCCCCTTTACCACAACGTGGATTACCTGCGCATCGGCGTTGACGAAGGCGCGCGCATCGAGCCCGCGCCCGTGGATACCCGCAAGCCTGTCGTGCATTACGGCACCTCCATCGTGCAGGGTGGCTGTGCGTCACGCCCGGGGATGGCCCATACTTCGATTCTCGCACGTTGGCTGGATTGGCCGACGGTGAACCTGGGCTTCTCGGGATCGGCCAAGATGGAGCCTGAAATCGCGGACTTCCTCGGCGAAATCGACGCGGAAATGTACGTGCTCGACGCCTTCCCCAACATGACCGACGAGTTGATCGACGAGCGCTTCGTCCCCTTCATCGAGCGCCTGCGCGAACATCGCCCCGGCGTGCCGCTGATCTTGGTTGGGCACATCAAGCGCCGCGCTTCCGATGCGCACTTCGAGAAGGCACTAGCCATCCTGAAGGAAAAGGGCATTGGCAATTACCGCGTCGTCGACGGCGCAACGCTGCTGCGAGGGCCGGAGGAAGGGACCGTGGACGGCATTCACCCGACGGATCTCGGCTTTCTTCAGATGGCCGAAGCGATGGAGCCGGCGCTCCGGGCGACCCTCGACGAGACAAGGAGCGCACCATGAGCAGCGAACAGGAAGGCGCCCCGGACTTTGGCGAACCCACCAAGGAGGAGATGGCTGCCTTCATGGACACCGTGGACGAGTTCATCAACCTGGCGAACCACCTGTCGCGCGAAGCCTCCCCCTCCAAGCTGGCCGCCGCCATGATGTTCGCCGCGGCTCGCTACAGTGCCTTCATGTGGCAAAACTATGGACAGCACCTGCATTCGCGCGAGGAGACGATTGGCTATTTGATCGGCCAGTTCGAGGCCATGTTGGAGGATAACCTCGACACGCCCTTGGGCCAGCAAGGCCACAAGCACGAGCACGAACACGATCATGAACATGGCCCGGATTGCGGGCATGAGCATTGAGCGGTTGATTGTTTCCACGAAAGTCGTTCTTTGGACTGTGGAAACTTACTGTCGTCTTCGGGCCGCATAGCTTGCTTCCGGCGCATCGGCCAGCTTGTCGCACATGTGGAGTGGCTTCAGAATCTTCCTAGGCGTTCCACGCGCATTTCGACTGGCGTGACCGCGCCATCATCATCGATGCGGTAAACGCTGATTGTGTACCGGAGGTGTGGCACCGCCTTCAACTCCACAAGCATACCATCCTCTGACCGGGACCAGGCACTGGAGATGTGCCGCCAATCGTAATCCTGCTGGTTTGCGGCGATGAAGGCGTTGTGGTTGCCGAGAAGCCGTTTCGCTTCCGGCTCGCTTGGCGGCATCAGGGTCAGTTCCTCGCGCTTGACTCGGCCGGAACCGCCTTGGTTAAGCCATACTTCCACCGGTTCCTCCGAAATCACTTCTTCATGGGAAAGAAGGACGGTGCGATCCAACGTCACGGAAGGGGCGTCGGGAACCTCCACCATGACCGTCGGCCCGACGGGATAAGCGAGGTAGTAGAAGCCTCTTGGTGGATTTGCACCCACTGGAATCACGGATTCCGAAGGCGGGGCGGGTTTCATCGCGTACAAAATTCCAGCGGCGCTTGTTACAAGAACGATCAAACCTGTCAGCAGGCCGATCATCACCAATAAGCCGATGAGAAGTGCCCTTCGTGAACTGGCACCTGGCGTCTTTGCGGGCATCTTTTACTCCTCTCCGGCAAGAAACTCATACTCCTCCACAACCGTCATCGACCCGCCGGGAAAGCGCACGGTTTGCTCGCGTCTGATGGGAAGGCCGGTGCGGGCGTCGGCGTGCAATGTCGCGTCGGCGACGTTCGTGTCGGATACGTAGATGGACAGGGAAAGAACACGCGCATTGTCGACGACAGGCGCCGCTTCGCTGTCCACGATGTCCCGGACCTCCACGAACTCCCGCACACCGCCCTCCGCGCGGCCGGGTGGAGCGTTGGCCGTCAGTCGCGCGAGGTTGTGCAGCAGCCCCATGCGTGTCAGCCCAATGACAAGCGCCTCGCGCAGGGCTGGCGGTTCCTCGCTGGAGAACGTCCGCATGCCGTTGCCACCGGTCATGGTGTTTCCATCGGACTTCAGCAAAAGTTGCATGGGCTTGTCGCCAAAGGCGCCATCGGCGTTCAAGGTAGTGCTTCCATCCTTGCCGAAATGGAGCGTGCCGGTGAAGTCCGCGTTGAACTGCCCTTGGAGTGGATGACATACCGCACGGACAGCGGCGAGGCGCCTAGAAGGCGCTCCTCGACGGCGGCAAAAAACTGCGGCGCGGTAAGGGCAGCAAGATTGCCATCCAAGTTCGCCCGCTTCCCCGCATGGCTACAGGCGCCGAGCAAAACAAGTCCCGCCAAAAGAAGGAACGCAGTGCGTACCATGACCACCTCCACCGGTCGCCTACTTCATGACCACGGTATCGGCACACACTTCAAACCTGCAATCAAGCGGCAATTTCTTCATCCCAGGTAAGCGACAGGTACATGGTGCCCCCCGCGGGGGAGGAAGGCGAAGTTTCCGCGAGCGCCGCTCACTCTGAAGTTTTCCAACTCCTAAAAGCCGCGTCACTGCGTCACTCGCGTCACTCCCCGCCGTCCGGATGGGCCTGTCGACAAAACGGTCACGCCAAACAGCAAGGCGGTCTACAAGCCCGTCACTTGTTTGCCGGCAGATGTTCGTAATCCTCCGACACGGTCATCTTCTTTGATTCAAAGTACACCGTCTGGCGGCGATAGGCGGGAAGGAGATGCACGGTGTCCGTCGCGAAGACTGCATCGGCGACATGCTCGTCGGTGACATAGAGGGAGACATTCAGGGCGCGGAACTCGCGGTGCTCCTGCGTCAGGTCCGTGTCGAGGATGTAGCGTGTCCGGATCCATTCCGCGATGCCCCCCTCCGCGCGGTCGGGTGGCTGTCCCATGTTCAGGCGCGCAAGGTTGTGAAGCAGCCCCATGCGGGTGAGGCCCAGGATGACCGCCTCGCGCAAGGCCGCCGGTTGGGCGAGTTCAAAGGTCTCCGTCCCGTTTCCGCCCTTCATCGTCTGTCCGTCGGCGTCCAGGGTCAGGACGACGGGCTTGCCCGCGAAGAACCCTTCCGCGCGGATCGAGACGGTCCCGGGCGACTCACTCTTGAATTCACCTTCGAGAACGTAGCTCTGTTCGATGTCCACGTGCTCGTGATCCGGCAGTACGGCCCCGGGCGCAAGCCGCGTCAGCGCGGTCAGAAGTCCGGTTTCCTTGTCCTCCATCAGCACTTTGATATCGACG
>CAYTRP010000005.1:0-1746 GCA_964440195.1 uncultured Candidatus Sumerlaeota bacterium | reverse complement strand
GCTTCGACCGCGCCGTGCGACACGATGACGAATTCAAAGTGAAGCCTCTCCGCCGCGAGCAGGCGCCTCTCCACCTCCTTAAAGTGCTCGGTGGGCGGGAGCAGGGGAGCGATTTCGATCGGGTCCTTGGCGCATCCGCCCAGGATAAGAGCCATGGCAAACGACACGAGCATGAGTCGGATAATGTGCGGCATGATTCGTCCCCGTTGTGTTATTAGTTAAAGACCGCTTATCAGGCAGTGCGCCAGCCCCCAAGCCAAGCCCATTTTTCCTTCGCATTTCGACTTCGTCCTTCCGCTTTCAATGCCCGCCACACCCGCACCCGGAACTGGCGGCGGCGGCCAACGGCGCGGCCTCCGGCGCATCCGGATCGTAGCCAAGATTCGGGCGCAGCCAGCGTTCCACTTCCTTGATGGTCATGTCGCGCCGCGCGGCGTAGTCGGCGACCTGGTCGGGGCCAATGAGGCCGGCGTCAAAATACTTGGACTGCGGATGCGAGAAATAGAATCCGCTGACCGACGCGGCGGGGAGCATGGCGCAGTTTTCCGTCAGGCGAATGCCCGCCTTTCCGGGCGCGTCGAGCAACTCGAACAGCCCGGGCTTGATCGTGTGGTCGGGGCACGCGGGGTATCCCGGCGCCGGGCGAATGCCGCGATATTTTTCGGCGACGAGTTCCTCGTTGGAAAGCTCGTCTTCCTTCTCGTAGCCCCACCATTCGCGCGCGAGTTGATGCAGCCGCTCCGCGAACGCCTCCGCGCAACGGTCCGCCAGCGCCTTTACCATGATGGCGTTGTAATCGTCGTTGTCCTGCTCGAACCGCATCACGACCTCGTCGATCCCGCCGCCCGCCGTCACGGCGAATCCGCCGAGGTAGTCCGCGCGGCCGCTCTCGCGCGGAGCGACATAATCGGACAGGCAGAGATGCGGCTTGTCGCCATCTTTTGCCTGCTGCTGGCGCAGGCACGGGATCGTCGCCAGCACATGCCCGCGCGTCTCGTCGGTGTAGAGTTCGATGTCGTCGCCCGTGGCGTTGGCGGGCCAGAACGCGACGACGGCGCTGGCGGTCAGCCATTTGTTGGCGATGATGCGGTCGAGCATTTCGCGCCCGTCGTCGTACAGCTTGCGCGCCTGCTCGCCGTATTTCGGATGATCGAGAATCTTCGGGAACACGCCCTTCAGTTCCCAGGCGTGGAAGAACGGTGTCCAGTCGATGTACCGCGCGAGTTCCTCCAGCGGATAATCCTTGAGCACGCGGACGCCGGTGAATTCCGGACGCGAGATGCCCGCATTCGCCCAATCCGTGCGCAGGTGACGCGCGCGGGCTTCCTCGATGGAAACGAGGCGCGTTTTCGCGACCGAACGCGCGTGGTGTTCGCGCAGGGATTGGTATTCGCGGGCGACTTTCTCGCGCAGGCCGCTTCCCTTGTCGAGAAGCCCCTGCACCACCGTCACCGCGCGCGAGGCGTCCAGCACATGCACCGTCTGGTTGCGCTGGAACTTCGGCGCGATCTTCACCGCCGTGTGGATCTTGCTCGTCGTGGCGCCACCGATCAACAGGGGCAGGTCCATTCCCGTGCGCTCCATCTCCGCCGCCACATGCGCCATTTCATCGAGCGAAGGCGTGATGAGGCCCGACAGGCCGATGATGTCCACGTTGTGTTTCCGGGCATGGTCGAGAATTTTTTCGCAATGCACCATGACGCCGAGATCAATCACCTCGTAGCTGTTGCAGGCGAGCACCACGCC
>CAYTRP010000004.1:17005-23813 GCA_964440195.1 uncultured Candidatus Sumerlaeota bacterium | reverse complement strand
AAAGTCGTGGGCAAAAAACCGGGGCGTGGATCGTGCACATGGACGCGCGAAACCATTGAACGGCATTGGTCTCCGCACCGGCGCGACTGGAAAAGGCGCCGGTACGAAGCCCGGCGGTCCCATGGTGGATACACTATTTAGAAAATTGGTCTAGCGGAGGACTGTCAGCCTTGTCATTTCCGGTGGGAGCCCTGCCTTGGCGAGCAGTGCCCCCCGGCTTGCTAACCGATCGTGCGACCCACCGCCGCGGCGATGGGCCTCAACCCGTTGATGATATCGTCCAGGTGGTCCAACCTGACCGTCTGGGCGCCGTCGCTGGTGGCCTTCTCCGGATGGGGATGCGCTTCGATCAAGAGTGCGTCCGCCCCGATGGCCACGGCCGCGCGCGAGATGGGCTCGACCCACTTTGAACTGCCGCCCGCGTGGCTGGGATCCACGATCACGGGAAGGTGTGTCTCGCTCTTCGCGACGGCCACGGCGGCCGCATCGAACAGGTTGCGAGTCATCGGATCGAAGCTCCGGATCCCCCGCTCGCACAAAAGCACGCGCGGATTTCCCATGGCCAGGATGTATTCCGCGCACATGATCCACTCCTTGATCGTGGCCGCGAGGCCTCGCTTCACCACCACCGGCTTGCGCGTGCGGCCGACCTCCTTCAGCAGGCTGAAGTTCTGCATGTTGCGCGCGCCGATCTGGAAGATGTCCACGTAGCGCTCAATCAACTCCACATCGCGCGTGTCCATGACTTCGGTGATCGTCGCGAGTCCATGCTCCCTGCCGGTGTCCGAGAGGATCTTCAGTCCTTCCTCCCCAAGTCCCTGGAAATCGTAGGGCGACGTGCGGGGCTTGAAGGCTCCACCGCGAAGGATCTTGCCGCCGGCCGCTTTCACGCCTTGCGCGATTTCGCGCATGACTTCGGGGCATTCCACGCTGCAAGGTCCGGCCATGAGGACAATCTCAGGTCCGCCGACAATGACTCCCGGCGCCAGCTCGAAACGCGACCGCTCGTCGTGCCCTTCAAGGCTTGCCAGCTTGTAGGGCTTGAGGATCGCCTGCGCCGACTCGACACCCGCGAAGGTCTCGAACGGAATCGTCCGTAGAACCGTTTCCTCGCCCGAGACGGCCACCACGGTGCGCTTCACGCCACGGATGACATGGTTTTGGCCGCCGGCGCCCACCACGGCGTTCATCACCTCGTCCAGATTCGATTCCTTGTATCCCTGCTTCATCACGATGATCATGGCAGTCGCGGCCTCTTGGGGCAATTCACCATCTCCCGACAGTCAGTGGGTCAGCCCCCCGATCCGGGCGAGACTTTTCTTCCGGGCCTCCGCGCGTCGGCCTTGCTCGCCCGGTATCCTTGTTTCCATTCCCACACCGGCGAGACTTATGGAAGCGGTTCTCCCACCGGCATTGTTTTCGGGCATGCCGACTCCTGCCCCGCTGCTCATTCCCGCGATCCCCATCTCCGTCCTCTGCAAGGGAGCCGCCGGCCTCCCGGTTGTCTTCCGCATTGCGTCCATCTTCCCGGCCGGGCGTTCCTTCGAGGCATTGGTTGGTTGCTTCCCGCGCCCTATCTGGCCATCTTGTCGCAAACGCGATGATTGGCGGCGAAGCAGGAGCACACTGGACGGGAGTCCTTATGAGTCTGATTGTTCTCGATGGCTACACGCTGAATCCCGGTGACCTGACATGGGCACCCTTCGAAGCCCTCGGCGAGCTGGTGGTTTACGACCGGTCCTCGCCTTCCGAAACCATCCGGCGTGCCGCCAAGGCGGAAGTCGTCCTCACAAACAAGGCACTGCTGGGAGCCGAGGCGCTGGCCGCCCTGCCGGGGCTGCGTTACATCGGTGTGCTCGCGACGGGGTACAATGTCGTCGACGTGGAGGCCGCCGCGCGGCGGGGCATTCCCGTCACCAACGTGCCCGAATACAGCACGGCTTCCGTCGCCCAGTTCGTCTTTGCCCTGCTTCTTGAGCTTTGCCATCAGGTGGGCAAACACAGCGACGCAGTCCTGCGAGAGCAGAAGTGGGTGAAGTGCCAGGACTTCTCCTTCACTCTCTCGCCGCTCGTCGAACTGCACGGAAAGACAATGGGCATTGTGGGCTTCGGGAAGACGGGCCGGCAAACCGGGGCCCTTGCCCGGGCATTCGGCATGAGGGTCCTCGCCCACAGCCGCACGCGGGACAAGGATCCCGGCTATCCTTTCGAATGGGCCGACATCGGGACTCTGTTTGAACAGTCCGACGTCGTGTCCCTTCACTGCCCCCTCACGCCCGAAACAAAGGGACTCTTGAATGCCGCGCTTCTCAAGCGCATGAAGAAGACCGCCCTCGTCATCAACACCTCGCGCGGGCCCGTCGTGAACGAAGCCGACCTGGCGGATGCGCTCAAGGCGGGCGTCATCGCGGGTGCCGGGGTCGATGTGCTCTCCACCGAGCCCCCCGGCGCGGACAATCCATTGCTGGACGCTCCCAACATCGTCATCACGCCCCACATCGCATGGGCCACCCGGGCCGCCCGCGAGAGGCTCATGCAAACCGCGGCGGACAACGTCGCTGCGTGGATGAACGGCAAGCCCGTCAACGTGGTGAATGGCGTCTAGGCGGGACTACTCGCGCGCCTTCGCCTCGTTCCAATAGCCGTCCATCTCCTCAAGGGTCATGTCCTCAAGGCGGCGTCCCATCTCGCGGGCTCTCGCTTCGATGTGAAGAAAGCGTCGGCGGAACTTGGCGTTCGTGCGTTGCAGCGCCTGCTCGGGATGCACATGAAGGAAGCGCGCGAGATTGACGACCGCAAAGAGGATGTCGCCCAACTCGTCCTCAAGGCGGTCCGGATCGCCGGCGTCGGCGATCTCCCTCAACTCGCGCATCTCCTCCTCGATCTTGTCCCAGACCGGCCCAACATTCTCCCAATCGAATCCCGCGCGCGCGGCCTTTCCCTGCAGACGCTCGGCCCGTTGCAGCGCGGGCAACGCGACGGGCACGCCATCCAGATGCGAGACCGGCGACTCTGTCGCCCCCCTGGCTTCGCGCTCCGCCTTCTTGATGCTCTCCCAGTTCCGCAGCACGGTCCGGGAATCTTCGGCTTCCACGTCTCCGAACACGTGGGGATGCCGGCGTATCAGCTTCTCGCAGATGTTGCGATAGACATCGTCGACATCGAATCGCCCCTCGCGTTGCGCCAACGCCGAATGAAAGACGATCTGGAGCCCAAGGTCGCCGAGTTCCGCCCGCAACTCGTCCCAGTCGTTCGTGTCGATGGCCTCGACGACTTCATGCGCCTCTTCGATCACATAGGGTCTGAGCGTCGCGTGCGTTTGCTCGCGATCCCACGGGCAACCGTCCGGCGAGAGAAGCCGTTCCATGATGGCAACGAGTCTGCGGAATGGATCGGCGTCCCCGGGTGGCGGGCGACGCGGCGCCGCGGATTCGCTTTCGGGGGCACTCACTTGCCGTTTGCCTCGACCGCCGTGTCCCCGCGGGGGCGGATGATGTAGCCGACCCCGCCGACATCGAACCACGCCTGGGCCAGTTCATCGGCCTTGTAGACGATTCCGTTTCCCCTGTCGGGGCTCGCCGGATCGTTGACGATCAGGTCCCCCTCCGGGGTGATTCCCCGGATGACAATCAAGTGCCCACTTGTCGCGTTCATGACATTGCTGGGAAACGTGCCTGCCCGGAACTTGATGCTCGCGATGATCGGCTGGCCCGCCGCGATCGTCTCCTTCACCTTCTCCCAGGAGCGGAATCGATCCACCCACGCGTCCAACCCCAGTTCCCCCGCCCGTTGCGTTCCGCGCACCCAGTTGCCAAAGATCCCGTAGTCCGGATCGTAGATGGCCATGGCGTTCTCCAACGTCGGGCGGGACACCCCCCAATGCTCCATCACCATGGAGACCGAGGTGGGGGAGCAGATGGAGCCGCCAATGGCGGGATCCTCCCAGCGTTGCGCGCGGAAAGGCACGCCCAGGTCGCGGGCCCATCGCTCGGCCGGCCCCGCGTCCGCCTGCACGGCGGGACCATCCAGATGTCCGGAATAAACCAGGGCAAGTCTTTGCAAACTCGGTTTGGCTTCTCGATTCAGGTCCCAGGAGAGGAGAGTCGCGCGGAGTTGAAAGGCATCGGCCGGCTCCGTCAGTCGCAGGATGTCCACATGCACCTCCCCCTTGTCGAAGCTGATGCGACGGTGGGGGCCCTGAAGTGTCCGCCCCCACTGCCCCATGTACATCCAGGGCGACCACTCGCCGGTCGAGACCATCCGCACGCGGATGTCGAACGCGGCACCGGTGTCCTGCGGCGTTTGCGCGTTCCACGACGGAATGAACTCCGTGGCCGGAAAGTCCGTTTCAATCTCGGGGGAGATCCATCGCCCTCTCGCCGGGAATCGCGGGCGTTCAGGCATCACCATGACGATTGAGTCGGCATGGGAGGGGGAAACCTCGACGCTCTCCATTTGGCCCGAGACCCAGGCACCGTTGGTGTCGAGGAAGACGAGCCGGTCCCTCATCCCTTGCTGGTTCTCGATGGGGTTGGAAAGGGAGGGAGAGAAATCCGCCTCGGCGTCGGCCTCCGCCTGCGCCTCCTCCTCGGGGCCGGAGCTGGTCTGCGCGGGGAGCCATGTCGAAAGGACGGTTAGCACAAACATCAGGAGCATGTAGCGAAACATGAGTGGACCTCCGGGCGGGATGGTGACGGGCACTGTGATGGACAAAAGGCCGATGTCAACGCCGGTCCCGTCCGGCCAGGCAAATCGCCATTGCGGGACAGGGGATCCCCGGCCAGTTTCCCCAACAACTCGCCCCGGGATTTCCGCGCCATGACCACCCTCACCGATACGACCCCCACGTGGGACCTTTCCAACTACTTCCCCGCTTTCGACGGCCCCGAATACCGCGCTTTCCGCGCGAGCCTCGAGGAGCGGCTTGATGCGCTGACCACCCGGGCCCGTGCTCTTGGGTCGCTCTCCGCCGGCACCGCCGGCTCGTGGGCGGCGTGGGTTCAGGAACTGGAAGCCGCCTCGCGGGATGCGTGGCACCTGTCCTCCTACATTGGTTGCCTGTGCGCGGCGGACTCGCGCAACGAAGCCACAAAAGCCGAGGAAGCACGCCTTGCCATCATTGGAGCCAGGTTCGCCAAGGTCATGGTCCCGTTTCGCGCGGCGCTCCGCGATGCCTCCCCGGGCGACCTGGCCGCGCTCAAGTCCCAGTCCGAAATGGCGGACATCGGCCACTGGCTTGATCGTGAACATCACGACGCGCGTTACTCGATGGACCCGCCCCTTGAGGAACTTGCAGCGGACCTCGCCGTCGACGGCATCCTCGCCTGGGGTCGCCTCTACAGCACCCTGTCGGGTGCCCTGACGTTCGATCTTCGCAAGCCCGATGGCACCATTCAACAGGTCCCCATGGCCCAGCGCAACACCCTGCTCAACGACGCCAGCCGCGAGATTCGCCACGCGGCGTTTCATGGATCCAACGAGGCATGGTCCCGGCACGCGGACACCCTCGCCGCCTGCCTCAATGGCATCGCCGGCACACGCCTTCATCTGAACACTCGCCGCGGCATCAATCACTACCTCGACGTGGCCATGTTCGGACAAGGGGTGGAGCGCCAGACCATCGAGACCATGCTGTCGGTTGTGCATCGCCATCGCGAATCCGTGTGGAAGTTCCTCTCCATCAAGGCGCGGCTGCTTGGCGTGAAGCGGCTGGGCTTTGCGGATCTTTCCGCTCCGCTCCCCTTTGCCGACGAGCGCCGCTTTTCATGGGACGAAGGCACGGCCATGGTCCTGCGGGCCTTCGACGAATCCTATCCCGCACTGGCGGAGTTCTCCCGCGACATGATCGGCGGCATGCGCATCGACGCCCAAAAGCGCGATGGCAAGCGCCCCGGCGGGTTCTGCACCAGTTCCCCCGTCACGCGCACGTCCCACGTCTTCATGACTTATGGCGGCAGCGTCGACGACATGCGGACGCTGGCCCATGAACTCGGCCACGCGTTCCACAACTTTGTCCTGCGTGAACGGCGGACCTTTGCGCGACGCTATCGCATGACCCTCGCGGAGACGGCCTCCACCTTCGCAGAGGGACTTTTCATGGATGCGCTCCTGCGCGATCCCTCCACGGGCCGTGACCAGCGCCTCGCCATGCAGGGCGAGCAACTCGACAACGCCGTCGCCTTCATGCTTAACATCCCGATGCGCTACGCCTTCGAATGCGCCTTCACCGACGCGCGGCAGTCCGGCGAAGTTCCGGTCTCAAGGCTCAAGGAGATGATGGTTTCCGCCCAGCAGGAGTGGTACGGCGACTCCCTCGACCCGGCGATGTACGATCCGTGGTTCTGGGCGTCGAAGCTGCACTTTTACATCACCGGTGTCACTTTCTACAACTTCCCCTACACTTTCGGGTACCTGCTAAGCCAGGGACTCATCGCCTGCTTCCGTGCCGAGGGGGCAGCATTCCTTCCTGCCTACGAGGCCTTCCTGCGCGCCTCCGCCAGCGACACGGCGGAAGGCGTGACCAGGCAGACGCTGGGCGTCGACTTGAATGACCCCGCCTTTTGGGAGGATGCGGTCCGGTGCGCGTTGTCGGGTCTGGAGGGCTTTGAACGCGACGCGCGCGCAAAGTGAGGCCTTCAGCCGCCACTGACGGGGGGCATCAAGACGAGCCCGGCGCCGGGGGGAATCCGCGCGCTGGACTCCACCCACTCCTCGTTGATCGCGGCCAGTAATGCTCCGGTGTGGGACCCCAGCAGCGGGTAACGAGTTACAACGGATCTGATCGCATCATCAACCGTGCTACCCTCTA
>CAYTRP010000004.1:2962-16995 GCA_964440195.1 uncultured Candidatus Sumerlaeota bacterium | reverse complement strand
CCCTCTACGAGGTCGACGACGGTTTCCTCCTCGTTCAGGAGGCGGCGCAACGGGCCCATGAACTGGATGCGAACGAGCACAGTCTACCTCACAGTCGTGTCGATGCGCAGGCCATAGCGCGCGATGCGCTTTCGCAGCGTGCTTCGAGTGATGCCGAGCAGCTTTGCCGCCTGCAGTTGGTTCCCGCGCACGGCGTTCAGGGCGTGCAGGATCATGGCGCGCTCGAGCACGTCAAAGGTGCTGAAGCGGTCCCCGCGGTTTCGGGCATCGACCAGCTTGTCGAAGAGCGGCCGGAGGGCGGACTCCACGTCCGCGAAGACGCGCTCGTCGATGACGACGGGAGCTTCCTCGGTTTGTCCCGCCGAGGAGTCGTCGAAGTTCCTCTTCCCCACAACCGCTTCGCCGCTTGTCCTGCGCGATTCCACTTCCTGCAAGTCCCCAATCAGGCGCAGGTCGCTTGCGAGGATCGTGTCGGTCTTTGAGGTGAGAACAAGGTTTCTGACCACATTCTCAAGCTCCCGCACGTTTCCCGGCCAACCGTATCCCTCCAGCGCCGTGATCGCCTGCGCGGAAAACGTCGGTGTCATCCGGTTGGTCTCATGCTGGATGCGACGGAGGAAATACTCGACGAGTGACGCGATGTCGTCGGGCCGCTCGCGCAGGGGCGGCATCTCAATGTGAACGACATTGAGCCGGTAATAGAGATCAGCGCGGAACTGGCCCTCGCGGATCATGCGGGGGAGGTCCCGGTTCGTGGCGGCGATGACGCGCACGTCCGCCTTCAGCGTTTCGTTTCCACCCACGCGTTGAAACGAGCCGTCCTGCAGCACGCGAAGGATCTTTGTCTGCGTGGAGAGCGACATGTCCCCGATTTCATCGAGGAATATCGTGCCCTCGTGGGCGACTTCGAATTTACCGGCTCGCCGCGCCGAAGCACCTGTGAAGGAGCCCTTTTCGTGGCCGAAGAGTTCGCTCTCCAGCAGGCTCTCGGGGATTGCCGCGCAATTCACCGGGATGAAGGACTTTCCTGCCCGGTCGCTGTGATGATAGATGGCCCGCGCCGTCAGTTCCTTCCCCGTGCCGCTCTCGCCGGTGATCAGCACCGTCGCGTTGCTCTCGGCGACTTGGCCGATGGCCTTGTAAACGCGTTGCATCGGTTCGCTGTTGCCAATGATCATCTCCGAGCCGCTGGTGTCCTGCTGTGCGGGCCGGAAGGAAACGACATTCCGCATGTCGTTGGCGACCTTAAGTGCCTCGGTGGCCACCTGTCGCAGTTTTCCGCCGCTGAATGGCTTCGCGATGAAATCGTACGCCCCCGACTTCATCGCCTCGATGACGGTCCCCGTGGTTGTGTGGGCCGTCATGAGGATCACGATCAGCCGCTGATCGATCTCGCGCATGCGCTTGAGTGTCGCCAGTCCATCCAGCCCCGGCATGCGCAAGTCCATGAAGATCACGTCGGGCCGCTTGACGCGCAGGCTCTCCAGCGCCTCCGAACCGCTGAGCGCCGCGTGGATCTCCAAGTCCTCGCTGGCGAGAACGCGCCGGAACCCCGTGATGAAATCCGGTTCATCATCGACGACGAGGATGGATTGCTTCATGGGGTGCGCGTCTCCGCCGATGCCATGGGAAGATGAAGGGTGAAGGTGCTTCCCTTTCCGAGGCGGCTCTTCACGGTGATCTCGCCTCCCATGGCGGTGATGAGCTTGTTGCAGATAAAGAGTCCGAGCCCTGTCCCGCTCGCGCGTGTGGTGTAGAAGGGTTCGAAGATCGCCTGCAAGGCGTTCTTCTCGATGCCCGAGCCGCTGTCCTGGACGTGGATCGCAACGGACCGCCCGCGCTGGGTATCCTCTTCCACATGCGTCATCACGGTCAGGCGTCCTCCGCCGGTCATGGCGTCGATGGCATTGAGCATGAGGTTCAGGAGCACCTGCTGCACCTGGCCACGGTCGATCGATACCAGTGGGTCCGACGGATGCAACTGCGCGCGGACCTCGATCCGCGACTTGGCAAACTTGTAATTCATGAATTGGAGCACATCCCCGACGACGGCGTTGATGGGGTGTGCCACAAGGTCCGGCTCGCGATTTCGGGCCATTGAGAGCGTCTGGTCGACGATCCTTTCGATCCGGTCCAATTTCCCCCGCACGATCTCCAGGTCGTTGCGCGCCACCTGATTCTCGCCCATTTCATCGCGAATCGAATCCAGCAGCAGGTTGATGATCGTCACGGGATTGCGGATTTCATGCGCGATTTCGGCTGCCAGGGTTCCCAGCAGAGAGAACTTCTCGACGGAATGCAGGTTCTCCTCCATCGCGATCAAGCTGTCGCGCCGCCGTGCATTCTCGATGGCAATCGCAGCCTGGTTGGCCAGAAGTTCCAGCAATTTCACCGCCGAGGGAGTAAAGTCGCGTGCCTCGAATTGGAAGACGGCCAGAACGCCCTCGATACCCTGATGGTAGGCAAGCGGCACCGCCAGCATGGAACCCGCTCCCTCCAATTCGGGAAGCAGTTCCGCCCATGCGAATCGATGCAGGGACAGATCATCGATCACCACGGGCTTCCTTGATCGAAGAAAGGCGGGGCGGGGGAGCGCCACGTCGGGAACGGGAACATCCCGGTCGCCATGCTGGCCACGCTTGCACAGCGCCCGCACCAGCAGGTCGCCGCGATGCTCCTCCGTCGTCTCCAGGAGCACGCAAACGTCGCCGCCCAGCAGCTCGAGCCCGCCCCGCGTCACCAGGGGGAACACGGTTTCGATCGGCAGGGGCGTCGTCAGCTCCTGGCTCAGCGTGAACAGGGCTCCCATCTGCTCGGCGTGCCGCTTCTGCTGCTCGTAGAGGCGAGCCGTCTCGATGACCTGTGCCGATTGCTCCGCCACGGCGATCAGCAGGTTCTCATCGTCCTCGGTAAAGGCGCCCCGTCGCGTGCTGTCCACGTTGATGACGCCGATCACTTCGTTCTTCAGGAACATCGGCACCGCCAACTCGCTCCGGATGTCCGGCTTGACGGAAATGTAGTGGGAATCCTTGCGCACGTCGTTCACCCGCAGGGGCTTGCGCGTGTAGGCCACCCAGCCGGTCACGCCAAGTCCCAACTGCAACTTGAGGGATTTCCACGTCCGCGTCGGGATGTTGATGGCCGTCTCGATGTTGAGCACGCCGCGCTGCTTGTCGAGCATGGCGATGCTGCCTGACGTGGCCCCGGTCACCCGCACAACTTCCCGCAGGACCGCCTTGAGGACCTTCTCGCGTTCCAATGTGCGGTTGATGATGTTGGAGATCTTGTAGAGGACTTCGAGGATCTCGCGCCGACGGGAACCCGCGGGCTTGGCCGGTGACGGGGCTCCATCCCCCCACTTGCGGGAGGGTGGCTTGACCGGTCCATCCTTGGAAGATCCCATGTGGGGGGCCAAACCTCCTCTTGCGCGCAGTCCCCGCCCTTCCGTTTTGATCACGCGCCGCGAGGATGAACAACCTCGCCATGAAAGGACTCCCATGAGCAAACCCGATTCTGCCTCTTCCGCGTCCGACTTTCATGTGCGACGCCGCCGGATTGTCCATCTCGTCGAGGGATGCTGTTCCCCCCGCTTGGCCAAGACGACTCGTGGAGTCCTTCGCTACTCCCCCCATCAGAGTATTGGGCTGATCGATACCAAGACGGCTGGCAAGACCGCCCACGAAATGATGGGAACCGGGGGAGACGCGCCCATCCGGGCCACCCTGCGCGAGTTCCTCGACACGGAACACCGCCCCGACACCTTGGTCATTGGCATCACCCCCGTCGGCGGGCGGCTGCCGGAAAACATGCGCACCATCGTGCTCGAGGCTTTGGGTGAGGGTCTTGAAGTTTGGAGCGGCCTGCACCAGTTCCTGAATGAAGACGACGAGATGATGTCGGCGGCCGCGATTTCCGGCGCCCGCATCTGGGACGTGCGCCGCCCCCCCAGGGTCATGCCCGTGGGCGGTGGCCTTGCCGCCAACTGCAAGAGCTACACCTGCCTGACCGTCGGAAGCGATTGTGCCGTCGGCAAGATGACCGCCTCTCTCGAAGTCCAGCTCGAAGGCAACAACCGGGGCCAGAAGCACGAGTTCGTCGCCACGGGCCAGACCGGCATGATGATCAGCGGCTGGGGGCACCCCATCGACGCGATCCCCGGCGACTTCATGGCCGGCTGCGTCGAGAAGGACTGCATGAGCGTCGACGGTCATTGCGACGTCATTCACATCGAGGGCCAGGGTTCCCTTTACCACCTAGGCTTTTCCTCCGTGACGCTCGCTCTCATGCATGGAGCGATGCCCGACGGCTTCATCCTCGTCCACCAACCGGGGCGCACGCACATCAGTAGCCGCGAGCACATCGCGATCCCACCCCTTGACGAGGTCGCGCAATTCTATCTCGACGTGATGGCTCGTTCCAAGCCCACCAGGTTCCTCGGCGTGGCGCTCAACACTTTCGGAATGGATGATGCCTCGGCTCGCGCGGCGGTTGAGGACACGGCACGCATCACCGGCGTTCCAGTCACCGATGCGTCCCGCTTCGGAGCCGGCGTCCTCGTCGACGCTATCGACGCGCATCGGAAGGAAATCGGCAAGTAAACACAGTTCCGAGTTCCGAGTTGGGAAGCAAAGTTGGCCAAAGACGTGTTGGGTTTTTCAACGTAGAACCCGGAACTCGGAACCCGGAACTTTTTTAAACCATGTCATCTGCCGTTTCGCGAACTTGCGTGTCTGGCGGACGATCTCCTCGCGCGCTTCCGTCAGGTTCCATTGACCGCGGAGGACTTTGAACAATTCGCGATATCCGAGTGCCTTGCACGCCTGCGACGTTTCCGGCAGGCCGCGCTCCATCAAGCGCCGCGCCTCCTCCAGCCATCCGGCCTCCAGCATCGCGTCCACGCGCTTCTCGATGCGCGAGTTCAATTCCTCGCGCGGACGGGTCAGGATGATGACCCGCGCGGGGCGCTCGCGCCGGTTCGCGGCATCCTCGGCCAGGTGCTCGCTCATGGGCCGCCCCGTCACCTCGAACACCTCCAATGCCCGCACGATGCGCACGGCGTCGTTGGGGCCGATCTCGGCCTCGCGGCGGGGGTCCACCTCGCGCAGGCGCGCGCGCACCGCCTCCAATCCCTCCCCGGCGATCTGGCGCTCGATGCGCGCGCGTACTTCGGGGCTGCGCGGAGCGCCCGCGAAAATGCCCTGCAACAAGTGCCGGATGAATAGCCCCGTTCCGCCGCACACGATGACCGGCCTTCCTCCCCCGGCTTCGCGTGCCAGCACCTCCTCCGCTTCGCGCACAAACCGGGCGACATGATACTCCTCTCCCGGCTCCACATGCCCGACCAGAAAATGCGGAACCGCCGCCCGCTCCGCCGCCGTCGGCTGCGCCGTTCCGATCTCCAGCCCCCGATACACCTGCATGCTGTCCGCCGACAGGATCCCCGCACCCTTTTCCCTCGCCATGCTCATGGCCAACGCACTCTTCCCCACAGCGGTCGGCCCCGCGATGATCAGCAGCTCTTCCACCGAATCACCCCTTTCCCCTCGACGCTCTCCGCTTCACCATCATCCCCTACCTTCGCTTTCCCGTTTGTCCTTCACCCTTCACTCTTCTCTCTTCACTCTTCACCCTTCTCTCATGCTCCATTCCCTTAACGGCATCCTGCTCGATTGCGAAGAAGACTTCGCCGTGATTGACTGCCATGGCGTGCGGTTCCAATGCGAAATTCCGGGCAGCACCGCCAAACAACTTCCGGCGGCCGGTTCGCCAGTGACGCTGCGCACCCGCTTGTCCTTCAACACCAACGATGGGGCCTTCTCCCTCTTTGGCTTCGCGACCCCCATGGAGGCCGACTGCTTCGACGTGCTCACCTCCATGTCCGGCATCGGTCCCCGCAAGGCCCTCGGCATCCTCTCCCAGATCGAGGTCGGAGCCTTTGCCGCCGCCATTGTGGGGCGCGACATGGCCTATGTATCCAAGATCAAGGGCGTCGGGCAAAAGACCGCCGAGCGCCTGATCGTCGAGCTGCGAGAGAAGATGATCCCCTTTGCCGGCGCCGCGCCGACGACCCCTCGCGCCGCCTCCCGCCCTGAAAACGTCGCCGACGCCATTGAGGCCCTCGTCGCCCTCGGCGTGAAGCCCATCACGGCGGAAGCCGCCATTGATCGTGCCGTCGGAGTCCTCGGCAAAGACGCCCGCACCGAGGAACTGGTCCGCGAGGGGCTGCGGCACCGGTAGGGTCTTGAAACCTGATCGTGTGAAGTGATCAGATCAAGACAGGGCCTCTCTAGAGTGGCCCCCGGTGCAGGCGAAGCCGGAACCGGGGGTTGCGGCGCAGGAAAGATCCAAGCCCTGCCAAGGGCGGCACAAAGGGCCGATGCCTAGTCAACTCGTGTCGCCCCCGCGAAGGGGGCTCGGATTTCCCGTTCATCATTTCGGGATAAGACTTACGAGAACCACACTAACTTCCACCATCGAAGATGCGGCCAAGTCTTGTCCTGCAGGTATTCCAGATTCGCCGCAGATATTGCGGCCGACCTCCAAGCGTCAACACCTCGCCTGTTTGAAGTGAAATCGTACAGGGAATTTGGCGATCCTCAGGCTCATGACCGAGGCATGTGATGATACCATCTTCGATCCGAAGGTCGGAGATTCCATCGGTCGCAATGCGATCAGATCGCCAGAGTATCCCTTTGGTTCCAAGAAGCTCCATGTGGCAACGACCGACCAGCAAGAAGGCACGCGACTCGGGTACAGGAATCACCTCTTCAATATCAAAATCAACCATCCCGTCCGCCTGCTGAGTATCCACGTTCACAATGTATCCGCAATTACCCGCGAGGACGAGAACATCCTCTTCGTTGGGGTGCAGGTAGACGCTTGAGCCGACGCCACCTTGAAGAAAATTCCCCACCCACTCACCGCCATTGGCGTCGGTAAACTTCACCACAAGTCCCTCGGAATACACCCCTTTACCATCAAGGCTGAAGACCTTGGCAGTGTGACCGTAGGGAGGCAATCCCGGCAGTATTTCGAATCGGATGGTCATTTTCGGGCGGGCCTACCGATGCTCTGTGCTTTGTTGTCCGTAACCCGGGGGAACAATTGATCGGAGACGTTACCAGCTCCCGCCATTGGCGCGCAAGCATTCCGTGCCGTATCTCTCGCCCAGATCATGTGCTCCTCCAATAACGGCGGACCGACTCCGAGCCAACCGCAAGCCCCTGTGGTTCGCCCTCCCCTCTTAACCCACCCAGACCTCCCCGCCCGATCCTTTTCTTGCCCCGCCCTGCGGCCAGCCGGTCGATTCCGGGTCCCGGATCATCCGCGTCCGGAATCCTCCGCCCACCCCGGAAAGGCTCCCGCATGTCCAAGGCTCTCATGATCGGAACCGTCGCCCTTGATACGGTCGAAACGCCACGTCACGGGCGCGTGGAACGGGCGCTTGGGGGATCGGCTTCCTATGGCGCGGTGGCGGGTTCGTGGTTCGCCCCGGTGGCGATTCTTGCCAACGTGGGGCAGGACTTTCCCCGCGAGTACATTGACCGCATGACGGATCGCGGAGTCGATCTCTCCGGCCTCGAGATCGCCGAGGGAAAGTCCTTCCACTGGGCCGGTCGATACGAAGAGAACATGAACCAGCGGACCACGCTGGCCACCGACCTGAACGTGCTTCTCGACTTCAATCCAATACTTTCCGATGAACACCGCAAGGCGCGGTTTGTCTTCCTTGCCAACATCCATCCCGCCCTCCAGCTCTCGGTGCTTGATCAACTTGAGGCACCGGAACTCGTCGCCCTCGACACGATGAACTTTTGGATTGCCGGCAATCGCGAGGAACTTACCCAGGTCATTCGCCGTGTCCACCTCCTGCTTCTCAATGAAGAGGAGGCACGCCAGTATTGCGGCGTGGAGAGCCTTGTCGAGGCGGGCCGCATGCTGCTCGACATGGGTCCGGCCTCGGTCGTCATCAAGAAGGGCGAGCACGGCGCGTTCCTCTTCCAGCGCGATGCGATGATGTCCGTGCCGGCATTTCCGACGGCCACTGTCAAGGACCCCACCGGTGCGGGCGACACCTTCGCCGGCGCGCTCGTGGCGTATCTCGCGCGACTGGGAAGCGCCTCCCCCGACAACGTCCGCCGCGCCTTGGTTGTCGGGACCCTCATGGCGAGCTTTGTGGTGGAGGACTTCAGCCTCCACCGTCTCTTTTCCGTCTCGCCCAAGGAAGTCCACGACCGCCTCGACCGCATCGTCGCCATGATGACCGTGCCCCACCTCGATCGGGAGACCATTCGCCCCCGCCATCTGACGAGCATTGCCTGAGACATCCAGCGCATCCCCAAGGAGTCTTCCTCATGACCTCCTCCCGTCCCTTTGTGTTCGCCCTGATTGGCTTTGGAAACATCGGCACGGGCGTCGTTCGCCACATTCGCGAATTTCGGGACGTGCTCGAGGCGCGCATCGGGCGCCCCATTCGGCTCAAAACCATCTGCGACGTGGACCTCGCCCGTGACCGGGGTGTCTCCACCGAGGGGATACAACTCACCACCGATTACCAGGACATCACGGGCGACCCCGAAATCGAGGCCGTCGTGGAGTTGATCGGCGGGACGGGCATCTCGCGCAAGGTCGTGGAAGCCTGCCTCAAGGCCCGCAAGAGCGTCGTCACCGCCAACAAGGCTCTCGTCGCGGAGCACGGATCGGAACTGTTCGCCCTCGCCGACCGGCATCAGGTCTCCATTCTTTTCGAGGCGAGCGTCGGCGCGGGCATTCCCATCATCAAGTCGCTGCAATCGACGCTGCTGCCGAACCGGATCAAGGCGCTGCACGGCATCCTCAACGGGACGACCAACTACATCCTCTCGCGCATGGAGGACGACCCCAGTGCGGCCTACGGCGATGTCCTGTCCGATGCCCAGCGACTGGGTTACGCCGAGCCGGACCCGACGCTCGATGTCGAGGGCGTCGACGCGGCCCACAAGATCGCGATCCTCGGCACCCTGGCGTTTGGGATCGACGCGCGCGCGGCGGATGTCGTCCGCGAGGGAGTGACGCGTGTTTCCCCGGCGGACTTCGCCTTCGCCCGCGCCAAGGGACAGACGATCAAGCTTCTGGCCACGGCGAGGCTCCGCGAGTCCGGGAACCTCGAACTCGCCGTTTGGCCCACGCTCCTTCCCGCGGAACACCTCATGGGGCGCACGCGCGGGGTGCTGAATGCATTGATGGTCGAGGCGGATCCCATCGGTCCGACTTTCGCCATGGGGGCGGGCGCGGGCCAGGGATCCACTTCCAGCGGCGTGTATAGCGATCTGCTCCAGATTGCGCTGGCGGGGGATCATGCCACCCTTCGGCGCATGAACCCCCTGCGCATGCCCCGCCCCTCCGGCCAGGAGGAATGCCGCTTGGCCGACGTCAACCATCCTCGCCGGGTGCTCCGCCTTGCCGGCGGGGCGGCGGCCCAAGGCCGCAAGGCCTTGGGTTTTCCGGTCATCCACGAGGATTCGGCGGCCCTGTTTCTGGCGGCACCCGCGCAATCGCGGCAAGAGCGCGAGGAAATGCTTGGCAAGCTCGAAAGTTCTGGTATCAAGGGAGCCGAAACTTCGGAATTGCGTGTTGGTCTTCAGGGGGATGGCCTTTCGATCCTTGGCACCTGAAGGTCTTCCATTGGCTGAACCCAAGAGGTCGGTATCCATGCGCATCGAAAAAGCGGCACTCAACCCCCTCGCCCGGCAAATGTACGACGACATCCGCTTCAACGCGGCGACGAGTCCCACGGCGCCGCTGGATGAGGACACAACCCGCCTCTTCAACGCGCTTCTGCGCTTCAGCCGCGAGTCCTACCCCGGCCAGGCCACCCTCGAGTCGATCGCGGAAATGACTCCGCGCACCATCAAGTACAAGGATGCCTTGGTGGTGGTTGGCCAGTTGACCGTGTTCCTCGCGTTCAAGTCCGGCGCGCTCGAATCGCAAAAGGGCTCCCCGGCAGGCGCGCCCGAGCCGGCCGCGGCCGCGGTTCACCCCGCCTCGCGGGTCAGGGCGATCGGTCCAGAGGCCACTCCCTTCGATTTTACCTCCCCATCGGAGGACAGGGTGGCCATTCCCGAGGCGGCATCATGGTCGGGGGTGCATGACCTCGAGCGCGAGCTTTACGGGCCGAATCCGCCCAAGCGCCTGAACGCCGATGGAACCGTCCCTTTTACCCTCGAAGAGGACTGATCTCCCGGCGGATTATTCCTCGTCGGGTTCTCCGCCCATCTTCTCGAGAACTTCCTCCGCCACGAAGATGGGAACCGCCGCTTTCGTCGCCAGGACAATCGCGTCGCTGGGGCGCGAATCGATCTTGATGTGCTTCCCCTCCGAGGTCCGTATCAGCAACTTTCCGTGAAACGTGTCGCTGTCGAGGGAATCGACCATGATCCCTTCCAGCTCGCAATTGAGCCCCTCGATCAGGTTCATGATCAGGTCATGGGTCATGGGGCGGGGCGCCTTGCGCTGAAACACCGCGTTGTCCGCCGCCTTTGCCTCCACCTCGCCAATGTAAATCGGAAAGCAACGCCCTTCCCCCTCCTTCTCCTCGAGCACGACGAGGTGGTAGGGAGTGGCGCTGCTGCTGATATGGATCTCGCGAAGTTCCATCTGGATCATGGTGCAAGCCCTCCGGTCCGCCTTGGCTTCCAACCGAAGAATTGGGCGGGTCGCCGCTCACCCGCAAGTGTTTCCGCCTTTCGCTACAGCCCGGCGATGTCCACGACGTTCCTTTGGATGCCGACGATCCGGGATGCCGCCCGCGTGCCCATGTCCAGCAGCGCGTCCAACTCCTCGCGGGGAAACGCCTGCCCCTCCGCCGTCCCCTGCACTTCCACGAACCGGCCCTCGCCCGTCATGACGATGTTCATGTCCGTCTCCGCCTGGCTGTCCTCCATGTAGTTCAGGTCAACCACGCGTCGCCCCTCGACGATTCCCACGCTCACCGCCGCGACATAGTCCTTCAGCAGCCTTGCATTCCTGCCAAGCTGCTCCTGCTCGCGCATCTGCCTGGCGGCGAGCGCCAGCGCCACGAAGCCCCCCGTGATGCAAGCCGTGCGCGTGCCCCCGTCCGCCTCGATCACGTCGCAGTCGATGGTGATCGTGCGCTCGCCCAGTGCCTTGAGGTCCACGACCGCGCGCAGCGATCGCCCGATGATGCGCTGGATCTCCAGCCCCCGGCTGTTGGGCCTGGACCGCTGCGAATCCCGCACGATGCGCTGGCGCGTGGATCTCGGCAGCATCGCGTACTCCGCGGTCACCCACCCCTTCCCCTGGCCCGCAAGCCACTTGGGCACCGTGCCCTCGACCGTCGCCGCGCACAGGATTCGGTTGCGCCCCCACCGAATCTCGCAGGACCCCTCCGCGAACTTCAGCGGGTTCGCCTCGATGGCAATCTCGCGCAGATCCTCGGCCTCACGCTTGTCGATGCGCATCATTCCACTCCGATCAGTTTCTTGATGAGGGGTTGCACCGTCGCGGGGTTGGCCTTGCCGCCGGTGGCGCGCATGACCTGTCCCATCAACCCGCCGACGGCCTTCATTTTCCCCGCGCGAACGTCCTCCACCATCTGCGGATTTTCGTCGAGCACCTTTTGCACGATGGGCTCGATGCTGGAATCGTCGATGGGCTTCAGGCCCTTTTCCTCGATGATCCGGGAGGGCATCTTGCCTTCCTCCACCATCGCCGGATAGACCTGCTTGGCGATCTT
The DNA here is from genome assembly GCA_964440195.1 of uncultured Candidatus Sumerlaeota bacterium. Taxonomy (GTDB): domain Bacteria; phylum Sumerlaeota; class Sumerlaeia; order SLMS01; family JAHLLQ01; genus CAYTRP01. Next base: position 5,261 of record CAYTRP010000004.1, on the reverse strand, counting down.
GCCGGTGATCGTGCCATCGTCAATCAATCGCACAAGTTCGGCCAGCCCCGCCGGCCGCACCACAAAGGTCGCGGCACTGGCATCCTCGCCCTGCTCGCCCAGGCGCCGGATCATCTCCGTCATCATCCAATTGGCGATCGACTTGGGATTGTCGTGGAGCCGCGCGGCCTCCTCGAAATAATCCGCCATCGCCTTCGAGGCGGTGAGCACCCCCGCGTCATACTCCGAAAGCCCGTATTGTCCGGCAAAGCGGGCACGGCGGGCGAGCGGAAGCTCGGGCAGCGAAGCCTTCGTCTCCGCGCGCATCGCCTCCGTGACGCGGATGGTCACCAGGTCCGGGTCCGGAAAGTAGCGGTAGTCGTGGCTCGTTTCCTTGCCGCGCATGGCGCGCGTGATCGTTTTCTGCTCGTCCCACAAGCGCGTCTCCGCCTCCACGCGCTTGCCCGCGCGAAGCAGGTCCGACTGCCGCCCGAATTCCGCGTCGATGCACTTGAGAACCACGCTCATTGAGTTGAGGTTCTTGATCTCCACCTTCGTGCCGAGCTTCTCGCTCCCCTTTTCCCGCACGGAGATGTTCAGCTCGAAACGAAGCCGCCCCTCCTCCATCTTGCAGTCGGAGGCATCGAGGTATTCCAGCAGCGCCTTCATCCCCTTCATGAAGGCCTCCGCCTCGTCCTTGGTGCGTATCTCGGGCCTGGAGACAATCTCCAGCAGGGGAGTGCCCGCCCGGTTCAGGTCCACCAGCGACGTGTCGACATGAGCCTGGTCCTCCGGATGCAGGTTCTTGCCCGCGTCCTCCTCCAGATGGAGGTTGTCCATCCCGATGCGGCGAAGCGAACCGTCGGGCAGGGCGATCTCCAGCCAGCCCCCGCGCCCCAGCGGCTCGTATTGCTGGCTGATCTGGTAATTCTTGGGCAGGTCCGGGTAATAGTAATTCTTGCGGTCGAACCAGCAGGTCTCGGGTACCCGGGCGTTCAAGGCCAGGGCCACCCGCAGGGAAATGCGCAGCGCCTCCTCGTTCAACACCGGCAGCGCCCCGGGCAGCCCAAGGCACACGGGACAGACCTGTGTGTTCGGGGTCCCGCCGAAATCCGTCGAGCAACCGCACCACACCTTGGTGCGGGTCTTCAGCTCGGTGTGCACCTCGAATCCGATGACCTGTTCAAGCTCCATCAACAAGCGCCTTGGCGTGGGGATTGCGGGCGTCTTGACGCGCCGGGGGTCGATGTGGCTGTCTCCTGCAAATGGGGTCAAGCCGGACGGCACCACCTTCGCCATCCTCCCAGCCAAACGCCATGAATCCTCTGCCAATTCCCAAACTGGTCGACCTTGGGCTCCCACTGGGACCGGCCCACCCGTGTCCGTACTTGCCCGGGATGCTCTCCCGCGAGCGTGCCTTCGCGGTCGAGGCACTCCCTCCCGGTGTCTACGACCGGCTTCTCGCGTATGGCTGGCGGCGAACCGGCCATGTGATCTACAAACCCTTTTGCGCACCCTGCACCGCCTGCGTTCCCCAAAGAATCGCCGTCGCCTCCTATACGTTGAGCAAGAACGAGCGACGTGTCCTCGCCCGGAATCGGGACCTCCGCGTCGAGGAAGGCGAGCTGCGGCCCGACCGGGAGAGATTCGACCTCTTTGTGCGCTACCAGCAGGGCCGCCATGCGGGCGACATGTGCACCGAGTGGGAGGAATTTGTCTCCTCCCTTTATTCCTCGCCCGTCCACTCCCGCGAGTTCGCATTCTTCCATGATGATCGAATCGTCGCGGCCGCCATCGTCGACCGGGAACCGCAATCCCTGAGCGCCGTCTACACCTACTTCGATCCCCGGGAATCCCGCCGGGGCCTTGGAACCCTTGCGATCCTCTGGTCGCTTCAATTTGCCGCCCTCCACCGGATTCCCTATTATTACCTCGGATACTACGTCGCCGATTGCCAACGGATGAACTACAAGGAACGCTTTCGCCCTTGCCAGTACGGCAACATGCAGGGCGGTTGGACCAACTCGGGCTGATCGCCACATCTACGGAAGGGATTCTCACACCGATCATGGATCTCCACATCAAGGGCCACGTGGCATTCATCCAGGGGGCCAGTCACGGAATCGGGCGCGGCATCGCGCAGGCACTGGCGGCCGAGGGCTGCGACTTGTTCCTCACCGGCCGCACCGAGGCCGGCCTCGTTACCGCCTCCCGCGAGTTGATTGCCCGCCATGGAGTGCGTGTTCACTTTCACTCCGCCGATTCCGGCAACGTCGCGGAAGTGCAAGCCTCCGTCGCCGCCGCCGTACGGGAATTTGGC
>CAYTRP010000004.1:0-2952 GCA_964440195.1 uncultured Candidatus Sumerlaeota bacterium | reverse complement strand
CGACATCCTCGTGGCCAACAGCGGCGGCCCCCCGGCGGGCACCTTTCACGACCTGACACTGGATCAATGGCGCTCCGGCGCCGAGTTGTTGCTCGTCTCGCCCGTGGCCCTGCTCAAGGCGGCGCTCTCCACACTCGAGAAAAGCCCCTCCCCACGCTTCTTCGTGATTACCAGCAGTTCCTCGCGCCAGCCCGTCGATGGGCTCACCCTCTCGAACACGTATCGTCCCGGGGTAGTGGGACTCGTCAAGACGCTGGCGGGAGAATTGGCACCCAAGGGTATCTGCTGCCACTCGCTCGCACCTGGCAGAATCGACACCGCGCGCCTGCAATCGGTCATCGAAATGCAGGCCGAGCGCGCAATGGCCGATCCCTCGGCCATTCGCGGCGCAATGGTGGCCTCCATCCCCTTGGGCCGCATTGGCAAGCCCGCCGACCTCGGCAATCTCGCCGCGTTCCTGTCCTCGCCCCTGGCGGGTTATCTGACGGGACAAAATTGGTTGGTGGACGGCGGGCTCATCCGCGCAATCTAGCTTCGCCCACTGGCCATGGCCGGGCTACTTCCTCCTTGCGGGTGTTCCAGTCCCCTGCGTGGACTCGGCTTTCTCCTCCCCGCTGGAAGGCCGCCCTTGGAGTATCGTTCCCAGCCACTCAGCCAATCCTCCTCGTTCGGTTCGCGCTACCGCGCGAGCCTTGGGCTCATCCTGCTGGTCGTTCTCTTTTTTGGCGGGCGCGTCGCCTATCTGGCGGGCGCGCGCGGGGGGGAATATCGCGCCAAGGCCGTCGACAACCTCGAGAGCGTCCTTCGCCTCGAAGCGCCGCGCGGCAACATCCTCGATCGCAACGGAGAGCCGCTGGCCTTCAATCGCCGCGCGTACTCGCTTGCCTATTCGCGCTACGGGAGATCGCGCGAGGAAGTCTTCGCCACGCTTGATGCGGTCGGTGCGGCTCTCGAGGAGGACTTTGGCGCCAAGGCGGCGGAGATCTTGGAAACGCGCCCCTCCTGGACGCGCCACACGCTGGCGCGGCGGCTCCCCCAGGAACGGGTCATCGACTTTCTCGAGCGCCCTCAGGACTATCCCGGTTTGCGTGTGCAGGCCGATTTCCGGCGCGAATATCCCCTCGGAGTCGTCACGGCAGGCATTGTCGGCTTCTTGGGCAAGATCCCACAGGAGGAGGTCGCCAGGTATCACCGGCCCCTCTACCTGCCCGATGCCCTTGTCGGGCGCATGGGCCTCGAGGCGCGGTTCGAGGCCCAACTGGTCGGCAAGCCCGGGCGCCAGCGCATGACTCGCGATGCGCGTGGCAATCTCCTGGAGGATCCGGACATCGAGCAGATCGCCCTGGCGGGGGATGACCTCCTGCTTGCCATTGATCTACGCCTCCAGGAAGTCGCCTGGAATCTCCTCGAGGGCCATGTGGGGTCGATCATTCTGATGGACGTGAACAGCGGGGAACTTCACGCCCTCGTGTCGCGGCCAACTTTTGACCCCGCCAATCCCGGCCTCCCGGAAATCGGCGGGGAGCCGGTCTCGTGGATCAATCGCGCCTATCAGGGGGGCTATCCGCCCGGATCCACTTTCAAGATCGTCAGCGCCTCGGCCGCGCTTCACCGGGGTTGGGATCCTTCGGAGCGCATCCATTGCCGCGGGCATTACACCTGGCCGGGGTGGCTACGTCCTTTCCACTGCAACGTCCGAACGGGACATGGATCCATGGACATGATCGGCTCGCTGCAAAGATCCTGCAACGTGACCTTCTACGAAATCGGCCACCGCCATGGACCCGAAGTCCTCCTGGCGGAGACGCGGCGCTGGGGTTTCGGGGAACCCACGGGGATCGATCTTCCCGGCGAGCGCGCCGGTCGAGTACCCGCCGGCATCTCGGAGAGCCAACCGGGCGAAGTGCTCAACCTCGCCATTGGCCAGGGCTCCCTGGTCTCCTCTCCTCTTCAGGTCGCCGTCGCGTTCGCGGCCCTCGCCAATGGGGGCGATCTCGTCGTCCCCCGTGTGGTGGCCGCCATTCAGCCCGGCGACGGAGCATCCCCCATCCCCGTCGCACGCAAGACCCGCGGGCGGGTTTCCGTCGATCCCGAGGTTCGTGCGGTCATCGTGGAGGGCTTGTGGCGCGTGGTGAACGCTCCCGGCGGCAACGCCTACAATTCCCACTTCGAGCGCGAATGGGAAGTGTGCGGCAAGACAGGGACGGCGGAAAATGGGCAGGGAGGACTCGACGCCTGGTTTGTCGCGTTCTATCCGCGCAGCGCTCCACGCTTCGTTGCCGTCGCCCACCTCGAAGGTGCCGATGACCACGGCGGCACGCTCGCCGCACCGCTCGTCCGCCAATTGATCGCCGCACGGATGACGCCGCCTGCCGGGATTGAAGCGCCATCGGAAGATCTGGCGGCGCGGTAGGGTCGCTCGCCCTACTCGACGAGCTTGATTGTCGGCACGTCCGCGTGGGGTTTGGCCTCACCTTCCACCTTGGGGGGTGCGAGCGCCTCCAGGGGCGTATCAACCAACCGGATCGTCGGTGCCCCATTACCTTTGGCCTCAAGGGATCCGGCAACGTCGGGCAAGTCGTTCAGGCCGACATCATCCGCGCCGCCAAGGTGGAGCGTCTCCTCGGCGAGCTTGATCCCCGGCATGATGTCATCGGGCAACTCCAGCTTCGCGGGGACGGCCTGTCCAGGTCCCAGGTCGAGGGGGACGCTCGCGTCGAACAGGATCGCGGGCAGGTCACTTTCAATCACCACCGGCACATCGTCCGTTGCGGGTGGAGAAATCGGGGGAGCGTCAACCAGTTGAATGCGGGGGAGCGAATCGAGATCCGGTCCCGGCCCGCTGCTTTGAGGGGCGGCGGGGGCCATCTCCAGCTCGTCGAGATTCAGGCGCACCACGGGCAAAGGTCTCTCGACGGGTTCGGGGAGACTCGCCATGGGGGGGGGCGGCGT
>CAYTRP010000003.1:19538-26732 GCA_964440195.1 uncultured Candidatus Sumerlaeota bacterium | reverse complement strand
TCCCAAATCCCAAATCCCAGATCCCAATTCCCAATTCCCAATTCCCAGATCCCAGATCCCAGATCCCAACCCCCAGATCCCCGACTCCCCATCAATAGATGAGATACTTTTCCCTGACCTTCAGCCACTCCTCCACATCGCCTTGGTAGCCGGCAACGATCTCGTCGGCGGTCTTGCCTTCGAGAATCTGGGTGCGGATCGCCAGCGTGCCGTTGACCTCGTCGAACAACCAACGCAGCGCCTTCTCGTCCGTGAACATCCCCGCCTCGGGGTACATCTTCTGGATGGTCTCCATGATGTGGATCTGCGCGCTCACCGGACGCACCTTGTGGTAGTCCGTGATCGTGATGTGCACACCGTTGATGGCTTCGCCGGTGTAGTTGTTGTAGCGCGGGACATACGTCATCGGGCGGAACAACAGCCCCGGCAAATTCTTCGCGTTCAGCGCGGCGGCAAATTCGTCCGCATTGATCCACGGCGCCGCGATGGTCTCGAAAGGAGTCGTGTACCCCACGCCGATGTTCACCTCGCGAATCTCGCCGATGATTCCCGTCAGGTTGTAGTACGCCGCATGCTGCCATTGCGGGATGTGCTGGGACGGCAGCACCCACGGCAGGCCCGTCTCCCAATACATCATGTCGCGCCGGTAACCGCGCATCGGGACCACGTGCAGCTCGCACTCGGTCGCGTTGTACTCTTTGTTGAACATTTGCGCCGCCTCGCCCGCCGTCATGCCGTACTGGTACGCGATGGGGTACAGGCCCACGAACGTCTTGTATTCCTCGGTGTTCAGGATGTTCCCGTCCACGATGTGTCCGCCGATGGGGTTGGGCCGGTCCAGCACGACGAACGGAATGCCGCGCTCTGCCGCCGCCTCCATCGCGTAGGCCATCGTGTAGATGAACGTGTAGGAGCGCGAGCCGATGTCCTGGATGTCATAGACGAGAACGTCGATGTTTTCCAACCATTCGGGCTTCGCGCGGCGTGTCTTGCCGTAAAGGCTGTAAGCCGTAATGCCCGTCTTCGGATCGGGAGCATCCTCCACATGATCGCCCGCGAAGTACTGTCCGCGCACGCCGTGCTCGGGCCCGAAGAGCGCCACCAACTCCACCTCGGGATGGTCATTCAGCAGATCGACGGTAGACCGCAGCCGGCTGTCGACGCCGGTGGGATTCGTGATGAGACCGACCCGCTTGCCGCGAATCAGCTCGAAAAACTCCGGCTCCTCGAAGAGCACCTCCACGCCAGGCTTTACCGTCGGCTTCTCCAGGTTGAAGGGTTCGCCCGACGCGATTCCCGACCACCCCATCACCAACGCCAACAGCATCGACAACAGGCACACGTGTTCGTGGGACATCGGCCGCTCCATTTCCAACGATTGGGATGGTCCAGACACCGCCTGCGCCCCCGGCGGGGTCAAGGCGCAACGGCTGGGCGGTCCGGCGACCAACGGCAGCACCGCTGCCCACGGCGGCACCGCTGCCCACGGCGGCCTCCGCCCGGGAGTCGAACACGGGTGATGATCGGCACGATCGGGGCCCGACAAGATCCCCGCTTGCCGCACAGGGCATCCGAACTCGACAAGACAAGCCATCCCCGGAGCCGCTGATGGGCGTCTATCCCAACGAGTTGCTGGACCTTCATCGCGTGGCGATCCTTCAGGTCGCCATCGTCCTGATCGGGCTGATCGCCGGGTTGGTGGTTGGAAAGCGCCTGCGCGTCCCTGTCCGGATCATTGCCGCGATAAATTGCCTCGCCGCCCGCCCGTGGCTTCCGCCCCTGGCCGTCGGCATCGTTGGATTCCTTGGTGCCGCTCTCGTTGCGACAACCGTCCGCTGGCCCGTCCCTTCGGTGCATGACGAGTTCGGCTACCTCCTCATCGCCGACACGTTTCGCCACGGGCGGCTCTCGAATCCAACGCTGGATCATTGGGAGCACTTCGAAGCCATTCACATGCTCATGCGCCCCACTTACCAGTCCAAATACCCACCCGGACCGGGTGCCATGATCGCCCTTGGGTTGCTCGTCTCCAATGGCAAGGCCGCCGTGGGCTTGTGGCTCGGGATTGCGCTCGCATGTGCCGCGACCACGTGGCTGCTCCAGGCACTTGTCGAGCCGCGCTGGGCCATGCTGGGCGGCCTGATCACCACCGAGCATTTCAGCTTCTTCGGCCTGTGGAGCCAAACCTACTGGGGAGGAGCCACCGCGATGTTGGGCGGGGCCTTGATGTTTGGTGCCGCCGCGCGACTCGCGCGCGACGGCCCCACCGCGACGCAGTCCGCGGTCCTCGCCGTCGGTCTCTTCATCCTCTCTTTCACGCGTCCCTACGAGGGCCTTGTGGCGAGTCTCCCCGTCGGCGCGTGGCTCCTCCATAAACTGTGGCGCTGGTACCGCGAGGACGACACACGCGCGCGCGCCTTTCAGGTTCTTGCCGTGCAACTCGTCGCCGTCGCGCTTCTCCTCGGTGCCCACGCCACCTACAACCGCGCGGTCACGGGCTCTTCTTGGCGCATGCCCTATCAGGAATACCAGCGCCAATACTCCGCCGTTCCTGAATTCATTGGCAGCGGCGTGATGCAACCCGAGCGGCAGCCTGCCCGTTTCCAGACGATCAATCGGACCACACAGAACTTCTTCGAATCGCGCACCGGGCGCGTGGGCCTCTTCAGCGGTCACCTGCCACGCGTGGCAAAGTCACTCCTGTGGCTGTGCTCGCTCGCGCTGCTCGTGCCCACGGCTGTCGGTCTCTGGCAATTGCGCCGCCTGACGGCGGGGCCGCTGCTCCTCACGAGCTTCCTCCTCACATTGCTCGCCACCTCTCTCACTTTCGGCGTCTGGTCCCACTACTATGCACCGGTCGCCGCGATGTTTGTCGCCTGCGCCACCGTGGGCCTGCGGACTCTTTGGCGATCACATCCATTCCTTCGAGCACTCGCCGTGGGCGCCGTGTTCGCGCTCCTGCTCACGATCCCGGCAGGGTTTCTGCCTCTGATGCAGAACACGGCTCCGGTCTTTGGCATCGTGCGCGACGCCACGATCCGCGAGATCCGCAAAGTCCCCGGCCGCCATCTCGTCCTCGTGGTTTACTCGCCCCAATCCAATCCCTTCTGCGACTGGGTCTTCAACGGTGCCGACATCCCCAACAGCCGCATCATTTGGGCGACGAGCCTCGGCGATGAAAAAGACGCCGCCCTCATCGCCGCCCACCCCGACCGCAACCTGTGGGTGTACGACGCCGATGCGTGGGGGTGGCGGGTAAGGCCGGAGAAGGATTGACCCGCGAGTGGTACTCCCTTCTCGTGAGCCACTTAAGTGCAATCTAGCCAATTCAGGCTAGAATATACGCCTCGAAAGATGGGGTCAGTCTTAGGACTACGTTATGCCCTCCAATTTCGAATTCCTCCGCGTTTACCAGCCGTTCATTGCCGAGTATGCAATGGACGCAGAGCGCGTCGTGTATTCCGATCCGCGAGGATCACTCTCACACCTCCGCAACTTTGCCGAGAGTCTGGCGCAAGTTCTTCACGAAGAGCTGGTTGGAGGTGAACCCCCGGGCACGTTCTTTGACGTTCTGGAGCAGTTGAAACGGGGAAGGAGACGTATCCCTAATCATATACTGGACACCTTTCACTTCATCAGGAGAGAGGCAAACAGCCGTGTGCATCCTCAAGGGGCATTAGCAAGAACCTCGCCCGCGGACTCTTTGCCTCTTTTAAGGAAAGCCTGGCTTCTTGCCAAGTGGTATCACGAGGAGGTCCTCAACAACACTGCTAACGTTCCCTCCGAATACAGACCGCCAGAGTCGCCTTTCCTGACGCCATTGGACTTTGAAATCGAAAAGAGAAAGTACCGAGAGTATTTCACCGGTCGAGAATGGATTCTTGGATCAGGAGGAGTGATCAACCGCTGGTTAAAGGACATGCCTGAGTCACGGGTATTCTGGCTGGTCGGGGGTCCGGGATTCGGCAAGTCGGCAATCGCAACTCAGATAGCATTGAGGGAGGATGTGGTAGCAATTCACTACTGCGTCTACAGCAGTGAGGACACACGGGATCCAACAAGAACTATTCGATCAATTGCGGGACAGTTGAGATTACGGCTACCAGAATATGGTGCGGTTCTTGATGAACTTCCTTTGTCTGAAGAAATTGGGAAAACACCCTCCACATTATTCCGAAACCTACTGTCGAACCCACTATCAAGAGCCTACCCCGGGCCACGGAAAACTCAACTGATCGTTATTGATGGTCTTGACGAAGCGACACAGAATAATCGTGACAATCAACTGACCCGGCTCATCGCCCAGCAATGGCAGGATTTGCCTCAGTGGTTGAGACTCGTCATTACCAGCCGTCGGGACTCAACGGTATCTCAACTCTTGAGCGGCCTCGATCCATTTGAGTTCAACGCTGAGAGCGCAGAGAACATTGAAGACATCAAATCCTACTTGGAAGAGATGATCACACGACTGGAAGGGACCTCGCCATCCGAGGCAACTTTGAGAACAGTCCTAAAGAAGAGTGAGGGACTGTTCCTATACGTGAACTACTTCATTCAGGCACTGAACGCAGGAACACTTTCACTCGATAACCCTGAAAAGTTCCCGCAAGGCCTTCGCGGTGTCTACCATCAATTCTTTGAGCGCGAGTATCCCGATCTGACCCATTACGAGAAGGAAATAGCGCCGCTTTTAAGTGTAATCTGTGCTGCGCGCGATCCACTTCCGCTAAGCTTGCTATCTGATGCGATCAATCATGATCGTTTCCGTGTGCTTAAGAGACTTAGAAACTTAGGAACTTTGTTCTCTGTCAATGATGATCTAATCGTTCCATTTCACAAGTCCCTAGTCGACTGGTTGACAGACGAGAGTTCTGTCGTCGGTGACTACACATTGAATCTCAAGGGCGGACATGAGCTTATAGCAGATGGATGTCTACGTGATTGGCGTTGCCAAGATTCTAAACCCTCTCAATACACCGTCTCCCATCTCTCGGCTCATTTGGCAGCGATAGGAGATTTCAAATCATGGCTTGAACTCTTGACAGATCCAAGGTGGTTGCGAATACACATAAGTGCTTCTAGAATAGGTACACTCATTGAAGACTATAACGTTTATCTTGCCAAGAGTGAAACTTGGGAATCTGCAATCGGGAGTATTGCAAATGCTTTAAGGCTTTCTGCACCGACCTTGAATCATGACCCAGAAGAGCTCCCCGCCCAACTGTGGGCTCGCTTATTCCATGAACCTTTCGCAGATACTGCAGATTCCAAGTTGCTGATGCAGCTTCCGAGTGTCGCACAAAGGCCATGGCTGAGAGCTGTTGGCAGGGGTGCCTTAGAGGAGCCTGGCGGTTTCTTGAGCATGGTCCTCAGAGGGCACGCGGCAACGATAAATACCTTGGCTTTTTCACCAAGTGTCGGGTTGGTTGCTACAGGATCTGGGGATCATTCGATATGTTTATGGGATTGGTCGAATGGAAGATGCTTGCGGCGGTTTGCACATGAAGATGGTGGCGTCATCTGTATATCGTGGTCGAGGGACTCGAGCATGCTCGCTTCCACCTCAGATTCGGGTTCAGTCCAAATTTGGGACGTCCGCACCGGAGCGGTCTTGCCGTTTTTTGGGGCTGCTATTGGCGAGATTGAGTGCATTCATTGGTCCCCGAAGCGCGATCTCTTGGCTATTGGTGCTAGGAATGGCTGCGTTCAGATTATTGACGTGGAATCTAGCAAGGTTGAAGCGACTCTATCGGGTCACGGTAGCAAAGTCTGTCGCATTGCGTGGTCTCCAGATGGAGAACTACTTCTATCTGGGAGTGAGGATGGACTCATAATTGTATGGAACACTATTAATGGAATCTGCTCTCGAACATTTCGAGGGCATGAGTTGGATATCTGCGGCTTAGCTTGGTGGCAAGGAAATCAGTTTTTTGCTTCTGCCTCAATCGACGGGAAGATGCGAGTGTGGGATGCTATAACTGGCGAATGTGTGGGGCAACTTGAACTTGACTCCCGCTTCACTGGCGCAATTGCTTGGTCATCCAGAGAGACTCGTTTTGCTTATGGGTGCTCGGATCAAATCAGGATTATTCAATACTTTGAAACGTGTGACGCAGGGAATGACCCCTCAACCATCTCACTATCATCCATAATTGCTAATCCTTTGAATCTGGATGAAGTCACCAATTGGGATGAAGGCGCAGCTAATGTTGAAATTCATAGGGGCCACTCAGATATCGTCACCTGCATAGCAATTGATCGGGGTAGACTGGCGTCTGGGGGCGAGGACAGTGCATTGATCATTTGGGGGGTTAGGAGTGCTGGAGTTTATTTTGACGATGAGGAGTCCTCGAGGCCACACTCCAGCGCCGTGTGGAGCGTGTCGTGGTCACCAGATGGCAGGTACCTCGCGTCAGGGGCTTCAGACGGCTGCATCTATCTGTGGAATACGGCAACAGGAGAAAATGCATTTACTACGGTGGGATTTGCTCCGGTTTGCTGGTCACCAGACGGGGCTCGTCTTGCTTTTGGGTGTCGCTTTTCTGACTCCGAAAGTTCTATTGGCATTTGGTGCCGAGATACAGATAAAGTCCAACGGCATTTCTTCAAGAATCAAGAAGCCGTCATTTCCCTTGACTGGTCTCCAGATGGAACATTCTTGGCGTCGGGTTCATCCGATAATAAGGTTCGGATTTGGAATGTGGGCACTGGTGAATGCCTTGCTGTTCTTGAGGGGCACACTAATCTTCCCTTCGGCCTCAAATGGTCAAATGACGGCTTCTGCCTTGCTTCGGGTTCATTCGACCAAACAGTGCGCGTTTGGCGCGTCGATTCAGGTGAATGCATCGCAGTTCTTGAAGGGCATGCCGGTGGCGTTGAAAGGGTTGCTTGGTCCCCGGATGATTCACAGATAGTTACTTATTTTCCACAGGTAGTTTGCATTTGGGACGTGTCTACATGGGAGTGTATTGAAACCATTCACTTGAATGAGATTGAGAATGTCTTGGTTCGGGCTCCGTGGCTTAAGTCGTTCTTCGTTCAATGTGGCCTGTTCACATATGGCTTTGTGCCTGATGCGCAAGCGGTTTGGGCCTATCATCCGGGACCACCAGAATTGGTTGGCATGGGCGACGCGGCTGGTCGCGTTGGCATCTTTCGAGTTGAGATGCCCGGGGACACCCTCCCCCCTTGATT
>CAYTRP010000003.1:13928-19528 GCA_964440195.1 uncultured Candidatus Sumerlaeota bacterium | reverse complement strand
CCCCACTCTCCCGGCCGGAGGACATCGCGCCATGAGCGCCCCTGCGCTGCTCGTTCCGCCGATGCGGATTGGGCCCTATGAATTCGACCCGCCGGTTTTTCCCGCGCCCATGTGCGGGATCAGCGACCATGCGTGGCGACGCCTCAACCGCGAGCAGGGCTGCCCCCTTGTCTACACCCAGATGGTCAGTTGCGAGGCCATGGTCCGCGGACGCGACAAGTGCTGGGACCTCCTTGACATGGAACCCGCCGAGGCGCCCATCTGCGCGCAGCTCTTTGGCGCCGATCCCGACAACCTGGCCGAGTCCGCACGCATGCTCGTCGATGCCGGCGCCACCATTGTTGACCTCAACATGGGCTGCCCCGTGAACAAGGTCGTGAACAGCAAGGGGGGCTCTGCTCTCATGCGCGAGCCCGATCTCGTGCAGCAAATCTTCCGCAAGGTTCGCGCGGCCATTTCCGTCCCCTTCACCGTGAAGTTCCGCGCCGGTTGGGACAAGTACGGCGAGGAGGCGTTGACCATCGCGCGGCTCGCCGAGGCGGAAGGACTCGACGCCGTTGCCATTCATGGCCGCACGCGCGAGCAGCACTTCAAGGGCGCCGCCGACTGGTCGATCCTCACGCTGGTGAAGGAGGCCATCTCCCTCCCCGTCATCGGCAACGGCGACATCAAGACCGCCGACGACGCCGAACGCATGGTGCGCGAGACCGGCGTGGACGGCGTGATGGTGGGTCGCGCGATCATGGGAAATCCGTGGCTGCTGGGGGAAATCATCGCGCGGTTCAAGGGGCTCCCCCCTCCCCCGCCGCCGACGGCGGACGAACGCCTCGCCACCGTCGCCCGCCACGCCGCCATCATGGTCGAGCGCAAGGGCCCCCACGGCCTCGTCGAATTCCGCAAGCACGCCGTCCAATACCTGCGCGGCTTCCACGCGGCGAAGGCGCTCAAGGCGCGGCTGCTTCAGGTGACGGATTTGGAGACGTACCTTGACGAGATTGAAGCGACGCGCAAAGCGCTGGGAGAGGTGGGGGAATGCCAGGCACAGTAGCACGGGCATCCGCGTGAACGCTGCGCCTCCCCGCCCGGCAGGCAGCGCCGGCAGAAGGCGCCGAACTCCGCAAGCGCCGGTTCCTATTGCTCGTAGGTGCCAAGCCGCTTGGCGGCGCTTTCCATGAAGGACCGAAGCACCTCGATCAGTTCGTCCACCTCGGGCGTGCCCGCTTTGCGAACGTCTCCGGGGTAGATGCCATCCATCATGAGATTGGCCACCGTGGGGCCGTCTTCGGTCATGGTGACCCACATCACATGATCGAACATGCCATCTGCCTCGGGTCCGCCCAGGGTGCTGCTTCCGCCTGTTGTGGCCAGTGTGTAGTATTCCCGGCCATTGCGTTCCATCTTGAAGTAGTAGTGCGTGTGGCCCGAGAACACGGTATGGGGGCGTTCGCCAAGGAGGCGCTCCATCTCGGCCCACCCTGTCCGCCAGTCGTAGATCCACAAGGGGTCGTGGATAACGACGATCGTCCATCGCGGCGACGGGTTGTCGGCCAGCACGTCCGAGAAATAAAGCAACTGCTCGTCGCTGAGCTTGTAATGGGCTCCATCGTTGGAGTTCAGGCACAGGAACAGGACGTCTTTGTACAGAAAGTGGTAGTAGTCCCGGCCATAGTACCTGCGCCAGACGCGCTGCATCGTGGCGTTGGCGATGTCGTGATTCCCCGGCACATAGAAGAAGGGGACCTTGAGCGGGTCGATGGCGCGGTCAAACTCCTCGTACTGGCGCTCGATCAGGTACTCGTTGTCCTGATAGCCCTCGACGAGATCTCCAACGGTCACGACAAACTCTGGCATGAGCATGTTGATCTTGTTGACCATGTCGGGGAGAACGCCCGGCCGTGGCCCGCCGGTCAGGTCCGCGGTGATCATGAAACGAAAGTTGTCCGGATCATTGTAGAAATCAACGTTCGTCCGGGGCTGGCCAAGAGGAGGCCGCCGTTGAATCGGCGGCTCGGGCAAGGACTCCACAAGAGCAGCGTACGCATCGGAGGAGAGGTCATTCGAGAGGGAAACGTCGCCGATGAAGATTCCGCCCTCGCTTGGAGCAAATGCAACCCGCACCCAGGCGGAGGAGCTGATGTTGAGACCCGTGGCCCGCGGATTGCCCAGATAATCGGTGGAGGCACTGCCACCCGGTTGATAGGGGCTGAAGTCGACGGGCGTTCCCCTTGTGTCCGAGGCCACATGCCAGCGTTCCCCGTCATGCCACTCCATGGCCGCTCCGGTGTGGTCGCCAAGACTGATGCGGAATGTCAGCGCCGACTCGCGGGAGACCGCCTTGTGCCATGCCTGTAGAAACGTCTCCATGCCCTCGATCCGCCGGTGACCGTATGTTTGGCTCTCGTCGAAGGTGACGTCGCCAAGGTTGCGCAGCCCGGCCTCGAATGTGTGGTAGGATGCCAGTTCATAGAAGGCATTGTTGAAGCCCGCATGGAAGTGATTTGGCTCCCCATGGGGTGGCTCTGTCCCTCGCCATATCCTGAACTCCAAGCGGAGGTTTCCGCCGCGGGCGAAGACTTCACTGCTGACGATCGAATTGTTCTGGATGGATAGGCCGTTGCCGGGAGCTTGGGTGTCCCGCAACGCAAGGGCACGCGATGCACCGGCAAGCTCGATCACGGAGAAGCTGGAGTGGGCATTGTCCGCAACTCGCCAGCGCGTGTCCTCGATGCTGCCACTACTCCAATCCTCGAAGAGAAGGGGAATGGCCGATCCAGAAGACGGCGACAGCAGGGTGACCGCAACAACGACGAGGGACAAGAATCTGCTCATGGTATCTGCCGGGACCTTGTGATCTGGAACTCAGGGCGCTGCGGCCTTGCGCTGCTTCGGTGGAGGAGAAAATCCCTCCTCCGGCAGCCCTTCCGGCGGGTGGATTATTCCGCCTGTAAAGCGTTCAGGCTGATGGGACCGAATGCCAGCGCCGCCTGGCCAGCCTGATTGGCGAGTGAAACGGCCGGATTCGGATCCAATGCATAGGTCAAAAAGAGATCGTCGTCGGGCGACAGGCGCCTCCTGACGTGGAGCAGAACGCACCAGTCGTGCTCTGGATCGATGATGGCATTGTACACCAGATGTTGATCTTTGCCGTCAATGTCCACGATCCGAAAGCCCGGGATCGCATCTTCCGGGATCAGCGGACCGGATTCCCGCTGGAAGTGCACGCGCAGCATGGGGCGTGGAGACTCCACGGTCGTGACCCGCTCGACGATTGGAGCCGGTGCGTTGCCCGCGCGACCGTATGCAAGGCGCAATGCCTGGTGTGCCAATCGCTTCCCAAGCAGTCTTTGCCCATTCGTCGACAAGTGGATGGTATCGTTCAGGGGGAGATCAAGGGCCCCCACTCCCGCCAGATTGGACAAGTCTCCATGCACTTGCCGTTGCGCCTCCTGAACCTGCCACCACCCGCGATGGCCGTCCTCAAGCGGCACCGTGAAGCGCCCGATCTGGACATAGACGATGGGCAAGAGCGGTTCTCCGGCAGTCTCTCGCAGCAACGAGAAAAGGCGGGCCATCCGCTGTCGATAGTGCCCACCCTCACCCGCAATCAATGCATCGGTCTCGCCCTGATACCACAAGGCTCCGGCAATTTTTCCTCCTGCCTCCTCGATGGAGCGGGTGGCGAACGAAAAGAGTGGCGCGTCTCCCCCACTCTCCGGCGCAATCCATTGCTCGATCCGGCTTCCGCCATGGGCCGCGGCAATCAGTCCGATGGGGACCCCGGTCTCCCGGGCGATGTGTTTTCCAAAGTAAAGACCGGGACCGACACCACCCATTGTCGGTTTGAATGGGGGCTTGACGGTTTCTCTCTCATGATATGTCAGAAACTCCCAATTCTCGGGATCCCCAGACTCAAAGATGGCGTGAAAGGGCTCAACCGCGGGTTCCCATTGTCGCTTGGTGGTGAAGAGATGAACGCTCGATGAACGCTCCTCGACCAGCGGGCTGTCCAACTCGCCAACCCCCACCATGTTCGACTGCCCGAGAAGAAGCCAGATGTCACCCACAAGCACGTGATCGATCTGGGTGCTCGAGGTGGCGTCGGAAGTCCTGAATTCCAGGTGGACCGTGTATTCCCCCCCGGTCGGCAGGGGATCGATGGTGCCTTGCCAAACACCGGAGGAGGACTCCGCGATTCGGCGCGGCGGCAGAATGACATCGCCCTCGCGAGTGGTCGACACCGCCGCCCAGATCTCTCCCTTCCCTTCCGCCGTTCCCTTGAGCGTGACGGTTGCCGTGTCATCCGGCCCGCGTTGAAGGACCTGCCACGGCGCAAGACCCTCGGAGATCGCAATCTCTGCGTGGCCGCGCACTGCTACGCAAACCATGAAGACGAAGGCAATGCCCAAACGGAAGTTCATCGCCATGGGCATCGAACCGGCATTGAGATGGCTTGGTGGCTCACGAAAGACTCCAGCGCACCAACCTGCCGGGCGGGGGGTCTTGTGACTGCAACTTCACGACCAACGGAAGATCTCGTCTTCTCTGTTTCTCGGGGAAGAGGCGATACCAATCCCGGCCGGTGGTGTGCGGCCCGGCTTCGAGCAGCCGGACGTTCATCGCCGTGTGCCCTCGAAACTCGATCTCGTATCGCTCCCGGCTCTCCTGGGGCGTGGCGAGATTGACCATCGTGTACGTTGCAAGGGTTGTGCGGCACGGAACTTCGATGATGACGACTTCGTTGCCGCGCAGGCCATCAAGAAGGAGGTGGTTCTCCCGCCAAACGGGATCGATGGGTTTGCCATCGATTTCACAGCGAAGCTCCCGGGCGGATGCCCACGCGGGCTTGCGAACGCGCAGGCACCTCATGCCCTTGTTGTGGAGTATCAGTTTCCCTTCGTCTGGAAGGTAGCTCCACACGTCCACCCAAGGCGCCCTTCGATTCAGCCATAGATTGACAACGGCGCTGTCGCCGGAACGGCGTGTGGTCGCTTCCCAGGCGTAATAGATGGCTTGAGAACAGTTGGCCGTGCAGCAATGCATCATCATGGGCACCTGGTAACGGACACCCTCCACGTGGCCAAATGCCCCCAAGCTGCGCTCGAGCACCCGATCATGAATCTCCTGCCCGGGCAACACGCCCTTGTTGTCGTTGTTGAATCGGCTGTCGAACGCTCCCCCCCAAGTGGAGCCGGGGGGGCGCTCGCGTCCCGTCTCGGACACACGATTGAGTTCCCGCATGTCCGTCGCCTGTGCGCACAACAGCCCATTGCGAGTGTACATCTCGACATCATCCCAATGCTCGCCGAGGCCGGCATCGCTCAGCGAGACCGCCATGCCGATCATGTCGGCGATCGAACAACCTTCGGTGCGCTCATGGTTCGTTGGGAACAACCCGAGCCGGTGGAGCCCCGTTTGCCGCGCGTAGGCGTAGGAGTTGTACGCGAATTCCATGGACTCGTGGTCGTTGGCGACGATGGCATGATCGAGCACCCCCCGCACCGCCGCCATGGAGGCATGGAAGTGCAGGCTAAAATGCCCGCGCTCGGCGCTGGCCGTTGAGTCCATGAGCTTGGCGCCGCCCCAGAACTTTCCCTGCCGCC
>CAYTRP010000003.1:0-13918 GCA_964440195.1 uncultured Candidatus Sumerlaeota bacterium | reverse complement strand
TCGGCCCACTTGCCACGCTTTGAAGTGATGTTCGAGGATGCGCCGCGAGAGATCCAGAAATCGCTCGTCGCCCGTTGCCCGATAGTAGCGCGAAAATCCGCGCAGGGGCTGAAAGAGATAAAACATCGAGGCGCCTTCAAACCCCTCGTTGGCGCGCTCGGGAGGATTGCGCGTCGTCCAGCCGGAAAGGCGGGGATAGCTGAAGTCATTGCCCAATCCGGGGTTGGGGTACCATGCCATGTCGCCTTCAATAACTGCCAGCTCAAGCATCCGCCCGGCTGTTCTTCGGGCATGCCCAAGCCATGCCTGGTCTCCGGTGGATTCGTGCTGGAAGAGAAGACCGGCCAAGCCGCGGCCATTGCCCGCCATGTTCGCGTAGTCCTCGTTCCAGTCCTTCCTGCCGTAATGGACGCCAACGTTCCACGGGCGCTCGGGCAGGGCCCGGTCATAGATCAAGCCATCCTCGGCCATGTTGGCCAGCATGGCGTCGAAGAACCCGTCTTCGAGACTTGCCTGGCTGCCGTTTGGGATCATCGCGCGCAACAGGGGCAGGGCTTCCATGTACTTCGGCATCACACCGCTGACCATGCTGCTCCAATGGAGCATGTAGGTTGGATGGACATCGAGAATGGCAAGGAAGGCGCACTCGTGGTGCAGGTCTGGATTCAGGGAGCCGAGAATGCCATTTCTGGCAAGGCGTGCGTGCTCGGCAAGATCGAGCGTGTTTGGCATGGCTTGCCCATCGCCGGAACTGACGGGCTTTTCACTCTCGCCTCCACAGCTTGACGAGGGGAGCAACAACGCGCCTAGTGCACCCGCGGAGGAAAGGACGAACTCTCTCCGTCGCATCTCGAAGCTCCTCTGCAGGTCCCTGGCATTGGTCGAGCCGCTCAACTACTTTGCGCCCGAGATCCAACGGCTGCCGGCATAGACGATGTCCCCATTGCTCCTTGTCCCGTTCGAGGGATCGTAGGCAACGAGGGAGAGTTGTGCCTGGCTGCCGAAGGGGGCGCCGTTCGGTCCCACCGAGTAGAGGTAGTAGGAGTCGGTGATATCGACCTGGGTGGGCGGCTCCTGCATCAGGAAGGTCCAGGGTTCGGCAAGGGCTGCGCCATACATGATGCTCGCCCGCTTGAAGGAGAAGGTGTAAGCCCCCGTGTTGAACACGTCATAGGGGATGCTGGTCAGGTAGGAGACGGGAGTCGTCAACCGGTAACCGACGCCGGTTACTTGTCCGTCATAGGTCTCCGCCACCAGCCAGAACTGGTGCTTGCCGCCAGTGGGACCGGCCGGAATGTACTTGGTGTTGTCCACGCGATACATCTCCAGGGCACCGATGACGGTTCGCATGTCCGAAACCGTGCGGGAGATCTTGGATCGCGTCTGGGCTTCCAGGAAATTCGGGACGGCGATCGCCGCCAGGATGGCGATGATTGCGACAACGATGAGTAGCTCGATCAGCGTGAATGCTCGGCCAGCCATCCCGGTAACCCTCTCTTTCTGCTAGGGAATGATCCGGGCCGGGGGAAGTTGAGCCTTCCGCCGGCCCGGCTGGGTGTTCAGGGTTTCAATCCACGATCAGGTTCGCAAGCGCCGACAAGTCTTGCTCGTCAACCTGGCTGTCCCCGTTGACATCCCCCACCGAACTTGGTGGAGGAGTCTCGGCGTCGAGCAGGTTGCCCAGCAACGTGATGTCGGCAACGTTAAGGACGCCATCCCCGTTGATGTCGCCAAGGATGTCCGGGGGCGCGGCCCCACCGGCGACCCAATCGACGGCGGCCATGAACAGGTCCTTTCCGTCGTCGGTAAGCGTCTCCCCGCTTCGGAAGACCCCGAGGAAATAGCCGACCCGGCGCGCCGGCGCGGTCGCCCCGTTGTCCATCTGGGAACCGGCCTCGTATGCGAGAATGGCTGTATGATCCGGCTGGCCAACGATGGACGCGATCTTGAGGGCACCCGTCGCCTCGGCCTGTGGGGCACCGGATCGGTAGGCATCGAAATTCACGGCGACTGTCACCGTGCCTGACTTGCCGGCGGCCAAGGGATGATCGGGACTATCGATCGTGATCGAGGTCTGTTCCGCAGTCGTGGCGCCAGCCGCGTTCGTCAGGTTGAGGTCGTCGAACAACCCGTTGTTCCACGTCATGACCCCGACGGGTGAATTCGTGAAGGTGTCGAGGACCACGCCCGAAGAGGCGGTGGAGGAAATGAGCACGGCAACCTTCCCCTCCGCATCCGCCGCGGTGGCATCCCATCCATTCTTGTACTCGACGTTGTAACCCCTTTGCTCGAGCAGCCAACGAAGCCTGAAGTCGCCGCCCGGGGACTGATGGCCCCCCTGGTTCGAAGTCGGACGGTAGTCGCGGGTTGACCCGACATAGAGCACCCAGGGCCCTCCGGGATTGGCGATCTCGTCGTTCTCGATGAAGATATCGTCGATGTAGACGCTCCCAAAGTTGTTGTCGTTGTTTCCGAAGCCGATGTGCGCCGATTCCCTGTCGCCCGTTACCCGGGAGCCGCCTGGCTGGGTCATGAGGCCGATGGTGTCGATCTCGCTCGCATTGAAGTTGTTGTTCACGGAATTGCGATCGGTCTTGTACCATCCGAGACGGGCACCCCGCTCGTCGCCCAGGGTGGTCTCAATCAAGAGCGAGCCGTTCTTGGTGTTCCCCGCGGCAAAGTTGCTGTTGAGTCCCGTCAGGCTGGCCCCGCCCTGTATGCCGTTCGGATACCCTTGGCCGATGGCCTCGCCCCAACGAAGATCCGTATAGGTGTAGTCCACGCCTGCCTCGAAGGTATTGTAGATGGGGCCGCTGTCCGTGTGATGGAAGCCGCCATGGAAGCCCGCAAGCGCGTTCGTTCCAAACTTCACCCACATCCGGTAGGAGACGCGAATGTTCTCCCCACGAGGAAACGACTCCAGCGTGTAGATCTGGTCACCCCACTTCGGGCTGCCCCCCTCGACGGTTCCCGCGATGACCAGCAATCCGTCACCCGGCCCCTGGCCCGCGACATCTTCCTGAAGGTAAAAGTCCAGTCCCTCGTCTGGAGTGTCGGACACCTTCCAAACAGTTGGGTCGGGTACTTCCCCGGTGCTGAAGGTCTCCACGAACAGAATCTTGGCGGATGCGTTGTTTGACGGGGTCAGCATGAGTGCTGCCGCGGCAACGGTTCCCAGCATGTGGATGCAGGCTCGTTTCATGTGGCGCTCCTTCCGACGTTGGGTATTGTCCAGCGAGTATGCAAGCTGCCATGAGCGGCAGATTGGGGCCAGAATAGGGTTGAGGCGGGGATCTCGTCCACTCCGGGACGGGACAGTCCCTGCTTGATGGGAAGAGTGGACATGGGGCACTCCCTTCGTGGATGGTTACCGGACCATCTGACTAGTTGAATAGACAACAATGCCGAAAGCACAAGATCCAATAAAATGCTTCATCCCCAGCGCCTCTCCCCTTGTCAACACCAATTGCACCGCTTCGGGCATCCTATTTCGACAACCCGTAGCGATACCGGAAGTAGTCGAAGCGGTACTGCTGGTAATCAGGGAACCCGAGACTCTCGCCTTCCGGCGGAACCACCGAGGAGGCATTCCAGGCAACAAACATGAGGCTCGCCAGTGGTTCATCGACGATGGTGGCCGTGTCGAAGACGTCAGAGAATGTCCAGGGATCTTCCTCCAAGGCCTTGAAGCCCACGCGGACGCGGCCTTCATCCAAAATCTGCGTCAAGAAATAGACGCGGTCGCCGGAGAGGGCGCGGTTGAGGTCCTCCTCCTCGTTGAACTTGATTTCGAGGCGGGGACGACGCTCGTTGCCGCGCCACGAATCGAAATACTCCCGCCTTCCCGAGACGGGCAGGTTGCGGACTCCGGGATACCAATAGGTCATGTCGCGGCCCTCGGCGTTCAGCAGCCCAAGGCCAATGTTGAAGTCCCAGTTCCACGCATCGTCGGGAGGGATCACACAGGTTTCGATCTCCCAGGGTGGCGGGAAGTCCTTGAAGCGCATCGGGTCGGGTGTCGCCCAGGCGAGGCACTCGATGCTTCGACCACTCTTGGTCCAGGTCAGATAGCCGGGACTCGTGTGCGTGTCCACCCGGGAGGCATAGAGCTGAAAACGGCCGCGATCCAGATACCCCGGAACGTCGAAGTCGTCGGAAAGGGACTCCAGATTGGCCCCGGCAAAGGAGCCAAAGACCATGTAGTCGATGTGGTACCGGATGTTCGGGTGAGGAGGCTCGGGGATGGGCTGGGGGACGCTGACCCATTGCGACTGATGGCGGTCGTCGACGTGGCGCGAGCCAAACAGAAAGGGCTGCGGCCCCCGCCCAAAGGGAAGAACCCGGCACAGCTCGTCCGGTATCCAGCGGTCGCCCGAAACGATGGGCCCGATTTCCCAAATGCCCGTGGCCGCGCCGTAAAGCTTGGAGAAGTCGATCTGGCGCATGTTGTAGTCGTGATTGGAGTTCGCCTTGAAGCCGATGCTGATCGTCGTCGGGTTGTCCACGCGGCACTGGAAGTAGACCCGGGAACTTGCCGGCCCGCCGTCGCGCATCCCATTTCCGATTTCGACATAGGGAATGCGCCAATCGCCCATGACGCTGTATCCCAAGTCGCCCCGCCCCCAGACAAGGTACTTCTCGGGATGTTGGTCGGTTGTATACTGGGGCAGCCCCTCGGTCACCTCGCCGGTTGCTCCAAGGTGCACGACGAAGAGCTGCACATCATGCGTGTCGGGTGGACGCACGCTGCGATCGGCGGGCCACGTGGCCGGATCCGAGAAGGTCACGGCGACATTGAGGCCAAACGCGTAGTTCACCTGCGTGCGGCTGCCCACCATTCCACTCACTGCATTTTGATCCTGCATCATGCCGAGCTGAAAATACCATGGCATTGGCGTCCCGTCCAGCCGGATCGGCTGGGGGAGAAGGCCCTTCACGTCGCTCTCCTCGCCAGCCAGCTTCAGGGTGAGCAATCCCGGGATGCTCTCGCGGTCGAGTGCCGCGACGTTCGACTCGGGCACGAATGACCAGGGATCCAGCGATTCGCCCTCATCCTGGAAAAATCGGGTCGCATCGATCAATCCCTCGGCGGAAAGCGAAGTGCCCACGGCCAGGAAAGCCGCGATGGCGGTCGAGCGGATCAGGCGCGTCATTGGCAATGACCTCACAAGTGGGGATGTGCGGGGGGCGTGGCGATTCGCGGATGCGTCATGGCGTCGGCCCCCGCATGGAACGACTCCTCGGCGATCCGCGACAGGACCTCCGCGCCCGCGCGGATTGACCACGTGCGCGCGCGATGAGTTAGCGTCCCCCCCGGCGGTAATTCCGCCGCGGGCGAAAATGTTTCAAGCTCGTGAAAGGGCGGGTTCGGACCATCCGCATCCCCGGCAAGACAAAACGCGCTCAACGCCGCGCCATTGCGCGGATCGCCCTGCCATGGCAGCCAGTAGGACGCCGCATAGGGCTTGGTTGGGTGGACATCGAACTCGACGGCATTGCAGATCCCCGCCTCGAAATCGAAGGACGCCAATCGGCCCACGGTCCGATGGCGCGTCACGTCGATCTTTGTCTGCACCGAGCCGTCCGCGCGCAACAGGATGCATCGCGCGCCGACTTGCCATGCCTCGTCGGGCATTCGCCCGCTTGGACACAGGTGCTGGAAGTAATCGGTAATCACCCGAGGCCCCAAGTCCGCCTCGTTGCCGGAACGGATCGGCACGACAATGATCGAGGATGGCGTCGAGCGAAACTGCCCCAGCGTCCAGATGGCCGGAACACCGGTGCTCTGCGTCCAATCGCGATCTCCAGCGTTCTTGATTTCAGTCTCGGACTCAAAGCCCGCACATTCGGCCTGGGCGGCAAATGGACAATCTTCCAGTAGCCGGATGGTACGCTTGATGTGTACGCGCAGCCGATTCCCCGAGGCCGTCACGGGCTCGCAAGCCGCCTCCATCGTGACTTGCGTCGCACTGGCCGAGAGGACTTGAAACCTGATGGCATGGTGGGATTCCTGCAGCCGGTAGCGATCGTAGGTCTGGTCGTGGCCGGCGAACATGAAGCCATGTGGACCTCCCTCGGGAGCGAGCCAGATGCGTTCCGCGCCCCCGAAGTTGTTCCATCCCGATTTGCCGTCCTGACTGAACCCGTCGCGTATCTGGCCCTCGGCCAGATACGCGGAAAGCTCCTCGCCCGGATTCGACGCGGCAGCCATCACGCGACCGGCAAGCTCCGGCGCGACGACCACCAACGGTCCCGTCTCCGGGGAACCCAAGACCACCGGCGCAAGGCCGCAGTCGGCGAGAAGCGCGATCAGTTCCTTTGCCGTCATGGCAGGACCATGGACTCCTTGCCTGCATTCGCGTGGACCATGTTCCACGCACGGTTCAGCACGCGCTTGCAGCCCGAGAGGATCACATGGATGTCCTCGCCGGGTTGTGGCTTGACCTCGAAGCTGACGATGGGCGGGTGGGCCGGGTTCAGGAATCCAACCCGGAGCAGGACCCGCAGAAACTCTGCAACCTCCGCCACCCCATTGACGCCCCCGGGATAGCCGAAGCAAGGGTGCTTGTCCCCGTAGAGCGGATCGCCTGGATCAAGAACGCAATTGCCGATGTCGACGGTGGCCAAGTGGTCGGCGATCGGGATGATTGCCTGCTCCGGCGTTTCGCCGATGAGCGGCGTGTGGCTGAGATCGACGGAAAATCCGAACTCCGGCGCGTCGTCCTTGACCATCCGCGCCAGGCGAAGGGCAAGGGGCGCCGGCCCGACAAGGCTGCGCTTGTCGATTGCATGGTCGAATATCTCCAGCACCGGCTTCAGCCCGCCGTTGGCTCGAGCATGGGCGGCTATCTGGACAATGGAGTCTGCCAGGCACTGAAGCGCTTCTTCCCGTGTGCTCTCGGTCCACGGCCCTGACAGAAACACGCAGGCGGTCGCCCCCATCTCGGCACCCTCGTCAATGGCGCCCCGCACGATATCGATGGCTTCCCGCCGGCTCGTCTCATCCAGGCAGTTGAGGCTCTTGTGCTCTGTCAACAGCCGTGGATGCGCGCCAAAGGTGACCTCCACGGCACTCTGGCGCAGGAGGGCGCGCACGGCGCGGCGCTTGCCCCCGTCGCGAATGTGCGTGATGCACACGGCTTGGAAAAACGGATCGGAAATCACCGAAGTGATCGATTCCACAACCGGCCCCTCGCCCTGCGCCGTGCCGGGCCACGCCATGAAATGAATCAACCCCGGCCGCAGATGGGCATTCATGTCATGGAGGCTGGTCATGGAGGCGGCTCCGACGCATCTTCCCCGGAGGCTTGGGCGGTGGGCGGGCCGGCGATGGCATCGGGATCCGCGACGTGCCCTGGCCTGAGCTTCGCCCAACTGCGCCCGATGTCCTCCAGTGTGCGCCCCTTCGTCTCGGGAACCAGGAACCACCCGAAGAGGAAGGCGAGCACGCAGATCGCGCTGAACACCCAAAATGCGCCGGCGGCGGTGCCGTAGGTCTGCTCGAAGAACTCCCGCATTGGCGGGAAGGCGTAGGTGGTCGCAAACGCGGCAATCCACAAGGTCATGCCGCACACGCCCATCGCGCGCCCGCGAAGGCGATTGGGGAAAACCTCCGCCATTATCAGCCAGCCCAGGGGCGCGATGCTGACAAGGTACATGCCATTGGCCAGGAAGACCGCCGCCAGAACGTACATGCCCCGCAACTGCATGTGGAATACCAGGCCCAGCGCAAACAACCCGATGGCCATGCCGAGCGTCCCCACCAGCAACAATGGCCGGCGGCCGGCCTTGTCCAGCAACCACAGCGCGAGGATTGTGCAGAAAATCTGCCAGATATTGACGATCACGTTCTGCCCAATGGCAGCCTGGGCATCTTCGAATCCCGCCTTTTGGAAGATCACCGGGAAGTAGAACGAAATGGCCGACATGCCCGTGATTTGCTGAAGGATGGCGAGCCCCAGCGCGACGACCAGCGCCATTCGGACAGTGGGACTTAGCAGCTCGGAAAATCGCGGCCACTCCTCATTTTCGAGGGACCTCTGGATGCCCGCCAACTCGCGGGCCCCGCCCTCCTCGCCGTTGATGCGCCGGAGGACATCCGTCGCTTCGCGCACGCGCAACTGTTGCATCAGCCAACGAGGGCTCTCCGGCGCAAATGCGAGGCCGACCACCAGCCCGATGATCGGAAGGCACTCGGACGCGAACATCCATCGCCAATGGCCGCCCGCCGCAAGAAAGTAGGCGACAATGATGGAGGAGACGGAGCCGATCACAATCGCCAACTGGTTCATCGTCACCAAGCCCCCCCGGATCCTTGGCGGCGAGATTTCCGCGATATACATGGGCGAGACGATCGACGCGATGCCCACACCGACACCGCCGACAATGCGGAAAACGATGAATGTCGTGAAATCCCGGGGGATTGCGGTGCCGATCGCCGACACAAAAAAGAGCCCCGCAGCGAGAAACAGGGTATTCTTGCGCCCCAACTTGTCCGCAAGCATGGATCCAAAAAGCGGGCCCGCGAGGCACCCCAGCATCGCGCTCGCGACCGCGAAGCCCTCCTGCGAAGCCGTCAGCCCGAATTCCTCGCGAAGGAACAGGATCGCCCCCGAGACAATCGAGAGGTCATAGCCAAAGAGGAACCCACCGACGGCGGCAACCAGCGCGATCACATACACGTAATAGGTTGGAGCCTGAACGCCGGCAGGATGAGAAGCCATGGGAGTGTCAGCCTGACAGGATGGCTATCGGCGGACGGAAGAGAGGAAGCCGCAGCCACGGAGAGCTAGTTGAATAGACAACCTGTCATGATCAGGGCGGCAAGCCTTGGACCGGTCAAGACAAAAAATCTACTGCCCCTGCCAAAGGGGTGCGTCTCGCGGATCCGTGAGACGCATCCATGGACGGCATATGGAACAAATCGTTGCTGGCTCGCGCCTTCTTTTTCTCCGCGTTCTCTGCGAACTCTGTGTTTCAAAATCTGTTTTTGAGTTGAAGCAGTTGGCTCGGGATCGCAGCCCAGTGCCTCCCCCCGCGCTGACGGGAACAACTCCAAGATGCACCCCCGCCAAAAGCTCACCACTTTGGGGCACCCGCCGTCAGCCGGCCAGATCGGTATTGGTGCTCCACTCCCCCTCCGCTCTCCCTCAGCGCCAATTTTGGCTCCATCAGTATCGTCTTGCTGCCAGTGATGACCCCCTCCTCGATCAGGTCGAAGAGCATCATCCCGGCGGTGAATCCCTGGTCGTATTTCGGAAAAACGGCTCCACTGATGGGGCAACCGGGGTTGTTGACGGCATAGGGTCCGTCCTCGCAACAGATAAGCGCCACCTGGTCCGGGACGTGGAGACCGTGGTCCGTGACCTCTTTGTAAACCTCGCTGGCCACAAGGTCATTGTAGCAAATGATCCCATCCGGGGCGCCATGCGTCCGGAGATATTCCCGCAGGGGCTCGCGAATCTCCGGGGCCGAATACATCCGGCCTCGCAGGATCACGTCGTCGCGCGAAAAACGGGATTCCAACTCCCGGCAGGCATGCTCGACCCCCCGTATGTCGAGAGAGCAAGCCAGGACCTTCTCGAAACCGCAGTAGAGCAACCGCTTGCGACCGATCCCCAGCAGGTGATTCGCGCACATGTAACCGGCCCGGTGATGGTCCGTCGCGATAAGGGGGGCATCGACGGGCGCCTCGTTCAGGAACACCATCGGAATACCCCGGTCGCTGACCATCTGATAGACGGACAGCGGCGGCTTCTCGTAGACGCCGGGCCGGATGATCAACCCGTCGACCCCTATCGAAACAAGGCGCTGGATATGGGCCATCTCGCGCTCGGGATCATAGTTGTAGCTGCACAGAATGATGAGGTAACCCTTGGTGTCGGCCACGTCCATGATTCCATGCGCGATGGACGAGGTCGCATAGCTGGTAACCCGAGGGATCACCAAGCCCCAAGCCTCCGTGATCCCCGCACGGGACTTTTCCCTTCGCCCCGACTTGCTGACGTATGTCCCCTTGCCGCGGATCCGGGTGATGGCTCCATTGTAGCTCAAATGCCGGTAGGCTTGGGAGACTGTCATCCGTGTCGTGTTGAACTTTTGGGCCAGTTCGGCCTGGGTGGGCAATTCGGTGCCCTCTTCGAGATTCTGCAGCTCGATTAGATTGGTTATATAGTCGGCTATTTGAAGGTAGAGTGGTTTCATCGGCTTGGCACCCGATCTGGGAGGAGAATCTGGCCCGGCAATCAGTCCCGACTTGCGAGAATCCCGGCAAGCCCGCCATGCTGCAACGACAAAACAACGCCCTCTCCAAACCGGGGGGCGTCTCGCGGATCCGGGAAACGCGCCCTCCAAACCCTTGACCAAATACCCGGAGCCAACCGCCCATGCCACACTCCATCGACCATGTTAACATCGTTGTTCGGGATCTCGCGGCAAGCGTCGCCTTCTACAGGGACGTCCTGGGATTTCGCGTCACCCTGGAGGCAACCCTTGAAGGCCAGTGGATTGACACTGTGACGGGACTCTCCGGCGTGCGGGCGGAATGCGTCTACCTGCAGCCGGAAGAAGGACCGCGTGTCGAGCTGCTGTGTTTCCGGCAACCCGCAGGGGAAGACATCGGTGGCAGCCAGCCCCCAAACATCCCGGGTATCCGTCATCTTGCCTTCCAAGTCTCCGACATCGACGAAGAATACAGTCGCTTGCTCCAATCGGGCGTCGAGTGCATCTCTCCCCCCATGGAGGTACCCTTGGCATCCGTCCGCAGTCTTCAGGGACGGAAGAGGCTCTGCTACTTCCGCGGGCCGGAAGGCGTCTTGCTTGAGCTGGCTGAATTCAAGCCGGCTTAGCTCCCAGCCGATAGGCCGGGGAATCCAACACGGCGGGATTCACGACACTTGGAGGCAACTTGCCGGCCAACGCGGTGGCCACCTGTGTCGCCGCGATTCGTTGAAGGTCGCGCACTGACTCCTCGGAGTAAAATGCCGCATGCGGCGTGGCGATTACGCGCGGATGCCGAAGCAACGGGTGGCCGGGAGGGGGTGGTTCGGTGCAAAACACATCGAGCGCGGCACCGGCGAGATGACCTTGGTCCAAAGCATCCAGCAGCGCCGCCTCGTCGATCACCGGGCCTCGCGAGGTGTTGATCAAGAATGCGGTCGGCTTCATCGCCGAGAGAAGTCTCTTCCCCACGAGGCCCATCGTCTCCTCCGTCAGTGGGACGTGCAGGGAGACGAAATCGGAGCGGCTGAAGAGTTCTTCCAGGCCGGCCGCCATCTCGACACCGGAGCCGTCGCATCCATTTCTGTCATATGCCAGCACGTGAAATCCGAATCCTGCCGCGCGTTTCGCCAAGCCCCGCCCGATGCCGCCGAATCCGACAATCCCCAGGGTGGCGCCGCGAAGCCGGTGGATTGGCTTCTCGCGCTTCGGATTCCAATCGCCCGTGCACGTGGCGCGGGCAAAGGCGACCACATGGCGGCCACAAGCGAGGATCAACGCCATCGCGTGCTCCTGAACTTCATCCGCGCAATAGTGAGGCACATTGGTGACAATCATGCCCAGGCGCGTGGCCGCCGCCACATCGATGTTGTCGAGGCCGACGCCATAGCGGGCCACATGGCGGCACTTGACGGCCAGGTCAAGAACCGGGGCCGGCACGTTCTTCCAGCACGTCATGATCGCGTCCGCCCCGGGAGCGAGCGCGGCAAGCTCCGCCGCGTCGCCCGTCCGCGCGACGACCAGTTCGGCGCCAGCCGATGCCAGAACCTCGCGCTCGATGTCGAGACTTGGCCATGCATAGTCCGTGACGAGTACCTTATGGCTCATGGGGCGAGTGCCTTTCTTCCCGGAAAGCGGGCGCGGGGACCCATCTCATCCTCAATGCGCAGGAGTTGGTTGTACTTGGCCATGCGCTCCGATGTGCGCACGCAACCAATCTTGATCTGGCCGGCACCCGTGGCCACGGCGAGGTCGGCGAGGAACGGATCCTCCGTCTCCCCCGAGCGCGCGGAGACGACGGGGGCATAGCCGTGGGCGCGCGCCATCGAGCAGACATCGAGCGTTTCCGTGATGGTGCCGATCTGGTTCATCTTCACGAGGATGGAGTTGGCCACGCCGCGATCGATTCCACGCTGGAGCCGAACCGGATTGGTGGTGAAGAGGTCGTCGCCAATGAGCTGGATTCTTGAGCCGAGCCGATCGGAGAGTAACTTCCAACCGTCCCAGTCGTCCTCCGCGCAACCGTCCTCGATGGAGATGATGGGATAGCGCGCGCACCATTCCTCCAGAAGCGCCACCATCCCCTCCCCCGTGAGATGGCGACGGGGATGCCGGAGTTCATAGTTGCCGGACGCCTCCCGGAAGAACTCCGACGAGGCGACATCGAGGGCGATGGCGACGTCCTTGCCCGGCTCGAAGGAGGCCATGCCGATGGCGCGGACCACCAAATCGACGGCCGCCTCGTTGCTGGGCAGCGGCGGGCCGAATCCGCCCTCGTCCGCCATCAAGACGGTCTGGCCTGCCGCTCTCAGGAGCGAGCCAAGGGCCCGATGAACCTCCAGGGCCATCTCGATGGCATCGCGACAGGAAGTGGCGCTGAGCGGAACGATCAAGAAGTCCTGGAAGTCCACGCCGCCGGCGGCATGCGCGCCGCCGCTGACCATGTT
Source organism: uncultured Candidatus Sumerlaeota bacterium (assembly GCA_964440195.1). GTDB lineage: Bacteria > Sumerlaeota > Sumerlaeia > SLMS01 > JAHLLQ01 > CAYTRP01. The sequence goes on along the minus strand of CAYTRP010000003.1, from coordinate 1,253 downwards.
GACCATGGGCAAGGGCATGACCGGAGTCGAATCGGCCGGGAGGGATTGCCAAAGCGAAAGGCCGCGCTCGAGGGCGGCCGCGCGCGCCACGGCCATGGAGACGCCAAGGATGGCATTGGCCCCCAAGCGCGACTTGGTCTCCGTGCCGTCGCCCTTGCACAGCGCCTCATCGATGGTCCGCTGATCCAGCACGTCGTGGCCCACGACGATTCCGGCGATCTCATGGTTCACGTTGTCGACGGCCCTGCCCACTCCGCGGCCTGCGTGGCGCGCGCCGTCGCCGTCGCGCAGTTCCAGGGCCTCGTGCCGGCCGGTGGACGCGCCAGAGGGGACGCTGGCCCTGCCCCTGACACCCCTCTCCGTGACAACGTCGACCTCCACGGTCGGCCTGCCTCGTGAGTCCAGGATCTCGCGTGCGTAAACCACTTTGATCGTGCTCATTGTGCTCCTTCCAACTTATGGCCTGACGCGCGGCAGGCCGCGCGAACCCGTTCGATCGCGCCGGCGATGGAACCATCCGGCATGCGCAGGATCTCCTTGGCCAGATGTCGCGCCGTGGCGCGCGGGTCCTCGCCCTGGAGATATTCGAGTCGCGACTTGCCATCCACGCGCGCCAGCATGATTGCCCCCAGTTGGCGCGCGCAGTCTCCCTCGCAAAGGAGCGCCGCGTCCATGTTCGAGGAGTATTCTTCCCAGAAGGCACGCGCGCATTGCAGGTATCCATCGGACCGCGGCGCGAAGTGAAGCGCCTTCAGGCAGAGATGGGTAAGGCAGAAGCCCACATCGAAGGACGGATCGCCAATATGCGCCACCTCATGGTCGAGCAGCAGAATGTGACCGGGGTAGGCGATGATGTTCTTCGGGCTGAAATCCCCATGTACCAGTGTCCTCGGGTTTGAGAGCAGACGTTCGACCTCGCGCCGGATCTCGCGGGCGGAATCGGGATTCGCGGCGGCGGCGGTTTCAAAGTACGGCTTGATGCGACCCTCGACAAAGTTGCTGTTCGAGGGGAAGAGCGAGCGCAGGGCGGGCTCCGAAGCACCGGCACGGTGCAGGGTGGCGAGCAGCTTTCCCGCCCTTCCGGCGGTTGCCGCATCCGCCTCGCCACTCATTAGCCGTGTCTTCCAAACCACGCCGCCATCCGGCGCGCATGTCATCACGATGATAAAGTTGTCCTCGTCCGAGTCCACCACTCGCGGCGTGGCGCCCGCGGGAAGGACCTCCGAGAGGACGGCCAGCGCATTGCGTTCGAC
>CAYTRP010000002.1:0-27639 GCA_964440195.1 uncultured Candidatus Sumerlaeota bacterium | reverse complement strand
ACAAGCTCAAGCTTGATGGCTTTTTCAACATGACGCAGGAACTGGGGTCCTACACGATCCTTGTCGTGTTGGTTTGGTCAATCTGCGCGATCCAGCCCCGGCGGCGTGCGTATCTGGGATCGCTATTGGTGGCCCTGCTTCTATCGGGGCTGTTGGTGGGAATTCTGAAGGAGGGGTTTGGGAGGGCGCGGCCGGATTACTCCGTGGTGGTGGACGAGGCAAACCATCAAACCAAAGAGGTCCAGATGGGAGAGATTGCCGATAGCTATCCGGAATTGGGCATCATCCGCGACGACTTGGGTGGAGTGCCCAACCAGGGGATCTGGCTCTTGTGGAATCGTCCCGGCGAGTTGGTCGGGCTCAATTGGTTCACCTCCTTCCCGTCCGGGCACTCGAACCAGGCCTTCGTGCTCGCCGTCTTTTTTACGGCCTTCTTCGGAGGAAAGGGGCGCGTGCTTTGGTACATCCTGGCGGTGGGTTGCGCTTTGGCCCGGGTGCGCTTCGAGAGGCACTTTCCGACGGACATCCTGTTGGGGGGAGCCATCGGTTATCTGATCGCCCATCATGTGCTTTCATGGCAATGGCCGGTTCGATTGGGTGCCCGGATCCTCCGTGTCCCCATAAGCCAATAGTTTCCGGTCGCAACGTTCGGTAAAACAACCAACCCCCGTTCGGCCCGAACACCGAACGGGGGGTTACCCTTTCCCCGAGAGGAGCGGAGAAAGAATCGGGCGCGAAGCCGATCAGTCGAACAGACTGCGGCGGCGACGCAGGAAGGCGGGCTTGTCGAAATCGTCGTCCTCGGCCTTTTCGGCAGCCGTGGGCGAATACTGCGGGACCTGGGGCTTTGCTTCCAACGTGGGAGTCTGAACCTTTACCGAGGTTTCCGTGGCGGAAGCAGGGCGCGGAGCAGGGCGAACGCCGGGTCCAAGGTCCCCGTTGGCCCGAGGAGCGGGGCGGGCAACGCGAATGGGTGCCTGGGCTGTCTCCGGCTGATGCTCGTGGGAGCCATTCCCATTGGTCTTTCCGTTGCCGGAAACGGGTCCGACGGCGACTTCCTCGGCGAGTTCCTCGATTTCGGCAGCGAGAACGTTGCGGCGAACCGGAGGGGCGACTGCTTCCACGCGGGGACGGGCCGTGTCGCCAGCGTTCGGGACGGGCGACTCCTCCAGTGCCTCGAAGAAGGCGGCTGCGGGCTCGCGCTCGGCAACGGGCGCGACGGGCGGTGGTGCGGCGGGGCGGGAGGGGGCGGAGATGAACGTTGTGGAGCGGGACTTGGCAACGGGGGTTTTTTCGAACGCGCGTTCCAGCTCGCGCTTGCGGTGCAGCTCGTCGCTGAACCCCGTGGCAATGAGCGTGACTCTCATGGCATCGTTCAGGTTTTCGTCGATGACCGCGCCGAAGATGATCTCGGCGCCGGGATCGGCCGCCTGGGCGCACAGATCCGTCGCTTCGCTGACTTCGGCCAGCGTCATGTCGGGGCCGCCGGTGATGCAGATCAGCAGGCCGGTTGCGCCATCGATCACCACCTTGTCGAGCAAGGGGCTGTTGGTGGCTTTGCGCACGGCTTCGGCGGCGCGCGACTCGCCCTTGCCTTGGCCGACACCCATGACGGCGCCGCCCTTGCCGCCCATGATGGTGCGGATGTCGTTGAAATCGACGTTGATGAGTCCGGGCGTGCCGACGAGATCGCTGATGGAGGTGACGGCCTGGCTGAGGACCTTGTCCGCCGTGGCGAAGGCGTCCTTCATGGCGACCTTTGCACCGACGACTTCGAGGAGGCGTTCGTTGTTGACGACAATCATGGTGTCCGAGGCGTCGCGGAGCTTCTCCAGCCCACTAAGGGCTGATTTCATTCGCCTTGGTCCCTCGAACTTGAAGGGCTTTGTCACGACGGAGACCGTCAGGATGCCCATCTCGCGAGCAATGCGGGCAACAACGGGGGCTGCTCCCGTCCCCGTTCCACCGCCAAGGCCGGAAGTCACAAAGACAATGTCGGCGCCGGACAGCGTCTCTGTGATGAGTTCACCGGCGTCGAGCATGCATTGTTCGCCCAACCGGGGGTCGGCGCCACAGCCGCGACCGGAGGTCAGTTCGGAACCGATTTGGATTCGATTGGGGCACTTGCTGCGCTTGAGCGCCTGCAAGTCGGAGTTGATCACATAGAATTCGACATTTTGGAGGCCGAGGTCGAACATCGAGTCGACCGCGTTGCATCCACCACCACCTACACCAACGACCTTGATCTTTGCGAAGCCTGCCGGCTCGTCTTCGAGCACGAATTGCGGCATGGGAGTGTCCTCTCGGGAACGGGGAATGGGGTGTTCGGGCTACAGAACGGACGGGAACAGGAACGGGAAGAGCGGATCCCCACCTCGGTACGGCGGTTCGGGTTTCGAGTGTGTGGTCGTCCTCCTTTTCGACTGGGAGCGGTGTCGAGATGCTCTCGTGTCACCTGCAGCATTCCCGCTTCGGATGGTCGCAAGCCCCGAACACTGTCAAGATCTTCCGTCGGGAATTTTGAGAAGGCGTGAAATTGCCTCGCGCGACCTCCCTCCTTGCTCTCGGGGGACTGGTCGATTCAGTGTGGAGGCGAGACCCGGGTGTCGCTTGGGAGGTTCCATGAGTACCTTGTTGGCCATTCGCGGGCCCCTGACGGGGATGAAGATCGACCTTGGAGCCCGGACGCTGCTGGGCCGGGCCGCGTCCGCGGACCTGTTGCTGCCCGATGCGGCGGTTTCCCGGGAGCACGCACTGATCGAGATGAGGGGACTTGGATGGACCCTGAGCGATCTTGGCAGCCGCCACGGCACCTTTCTCAATGGCCAGCGCCTTGGGAACACGCGCGCCCTCCTGAGAAACGACCGCGTTCAAGTTGGACAGTCGCTTTTTCTTTTTGATTCGGAATATGACATTCAGAATGCGGACTTTACAAACCTGTCCGTCTACTTTGCGGCCCCGCACGACGAGACGATGGAATTTTCGCCCGAGGCGGCGCAGAAGGCCAACGTCGCCCTTGGAGGCAACGAGGCCCCCCAGCTTGACTTTGTCGTCCAGCTCAGCGACCTGTTCGCGGCCACGAGGGTGCCCTTTGGCGACGCGTTGCGTTCGACCTGCTCCCGCATTGCGGACCTGTTCGTGCCGGATGCGACGCTCCTGCTGCTTTGGGACAGCGCGGCGGGCAAGCTCCGCCCGTCCGTGGCCTTGAGTTCCTCGGGTGGGAAGTTCCTGGCGGATTCCGCGCTGATCGACCGGGCCGTGCAATCGCGCAAGGCACTTCTTGTGTGCGACCGGCCCAGCCTTGAACCGCATCCCGCGCCGGACGCTCCGACCCCTCCGGCGGTACGCTCGGTTCTCTGCCTCCCCCTGGAAAACGAGGACAAGCTCACCGGGGTGTTGTACCTTCAGCGCGACGAGTTGGATGCCTACAGCCTGCTGGACTTGCGCAATGCCAAGGCCGTTGCCCGCCTTCTTGCCATCTTTGTCGAACTCCGGCAGGAGTCCGAGGCCCTCAACCTGAAAATGCGGTTTGCCGCCGCGGATTCCAGCGGGTCGGGGCTGATACGGGGACGCAGCGCCGCGATGGGCGAAGTCCTTGAGACGGTTGCGCGGATCGCGCCCACGCCAGTCACCGTCCTGCTCACGGGGGAGACCGGCACCGGCAAGGAGATGATAGCCCGGGAGATCCATCGCCTCTCGTTGGCCGGGCAGTCGGGCGCTCCTTTCGTCAGCGTGAATTGCTCGGCGATTCCAGAGACGCTCTTCGAGTCGCTGGTGTTTGGCCACGAGAAGGGAGCCTTCACCGGCGCCGTGCGCTTGCAGCAGGGCTTGATCGAGCAGGCGAACGGCGGGACGCTGTTCCTGGACGAGATCGGCGAGTTGTCGTTGTCGTTGCAGCCAAAGCTGCTGAGGTTCCTGCAGGAGCGCGTGTTTGCCCGGGTGGGGGGCCTTCACCTGATTCGCGCGAATGTGCGCCTGATCTGCGCGACGAATCGCGACCTCATGGACGAGATTCGCGCGGGCCGCTTCAGGGAAGATCTCTATCATCGAATCTCGGTGTTTCCGGTTCATCTCGGGCCGCTGAGGGAGCGGCCCGAGGACATCGCTCCGCTGGCCGAGCACCTGGCCATCCATCATGCCAAGTCACTCTCCCGCGAGATCGTGGGGATCAGCGACGAGGCCATGCGCTTGCTGGAACGGCAGACGTGGCCGGGAAACATCCGCGAGTTGTCCAACACAATTGAACGGGGCGTCCTTTTTTCCGACGGGAAGATCCTGCTGCCCCGGCATTTCACCTCTCCGGGATTTGCATTGGCGGCGGACCCGGCGCCTGCGCCGGAAAGCCCCCGGACGATGCGGTTGTGCTCCTTGTCGGAGGTCGAGAAGTCCCACATCGAGCAAGTCCTGCGGGCGGCCAAGGGAAGCCAGACGAAGGCGGCCGAGATCCTTGGAATCCATCGAAACACACTCAGGAAGAAGATCCAGGAATATGGCCTCGGCGACGTGGAGCCCGGTTCCGACCCTTGAGGCCCATCCGCCCCGCGAGGGGATTCCCCTTGTCCGCCGTCTGAAAGCACGGGATTCCATGGAAGTTATCAGGGTGCGTGATCCCCCCAGGAGTTTTGCCACTTCATGAATATCCGGCTTCCATACGGGATGGAGAGCCTGGCGATCGATGTCCCCGACAATTGGATCAACGGGCGCTGCTATCGTCCCTTCCATCTCGAGCCAGCCTCCAAGCCGAAGGCCGAGGTCATTTCGGCGGTCTCCAGTCCCGTCGGGCTGGAAGGCTCCTTCGCCGATGCGGTCCTGGGCCGGCGTAACTGCTGCGTGGTGGTCGACGTCAGCCGCCCGGGGATTCTTGGCGAGACACTCGGCACCTTTCTGGCGGAACTGGAGGCGGCCTCGGGATTGGTGAGCGAGGATGTCCGCCTGCTCGTGGCGAACTCCATTTGGCAGCCGGTGACGCCCGACATCTTGCGCGATCGCCTGGACCCGGAGATTCTTTCGCGCTACAATGTGATTCTGCATAATCCCTTTAACGCCTCGGACTGCGCGCGGATCGGATCACTGGGGGGGGATATTCCCCTCACGGTGAATCGTGCCTATCTGGATGCGGACCTGAAGGTGCTCTATGGGCCCGTGGAGCCCCACCTGATCCTGGGCTTTGCCGGGGGGCGTTCCCTGATCCTTCCGGGAATCAGCCATGAGTCGACCGTCCGGTCGCTGCTGGATTTCCGGCATCTTTGCGACCCGGCGATCCGGTTTGGGAACATTCGCGACAACCCGATCCACATGGCCGGGCTTGAGGCGATGTCGGTTGCCGGTTGCGATTTGGCCGCCTGCATTCTGCCTTCCGCCACGGGTTCGACCTCGCGGGTTCTGGTTGGAGAGCCGGGCCAGGCCTTCATGGCGGCGATTGGGACTCTGAGGGAGAAGCTGACGGTTCGCGTCAAGGAGCCCATGGACATCGTGGTGTGCAGCAGTGGGGGCGCTCCGCACGATTCGACGCTGTTCAAGGTCATCGACACGATCTCGGCGGTGGCACCGGTTCTCAAGCCGGGCGGGACAATCGTCATGTGCGCCGCGTGTTCGGACGAGTTTGGTCCCTACCCGCTGCGGGAACTCCTTCTTTCCGCGGGCGGGCCCAAGGGATTCGAACGCCGCTACAAGCAGTCTGCCCATCTCGTGCCGGGGCAGTGGGTTGCCCAACGGTTCTTCGATCTGCTAAACCGGCACGAGGTGATTCTCTATTCGCGGGGGATCGCGGCCGACGACCTGTGGGCGGCGGGGCTCACGCCGACCCAGGATCTTCAGGAGGCCATCGAAGTCGCGATGCAGGGACATGGCCAGCGCTGCAAAATCTGCGCGCTGCCGGACGGCCCGTTCTCGCTGGCAGTCGTCGGGAATTAGGGGAGTACCCGGACAATGTTTATCATGAAGCCGGGTGGAAGTCCATCCGGCTTCATGACACTGCAACGAGAGTCTGTCTCAGTTCCGTTGAACGCGGGCGTTGCGGCGCTCCCCGACGATCGCCCAACCCTCGGGCAAATAACGCTCCCCGAACTTGAGCGAGCTGTTGAAGTCGGCGGTGGCGAAGATCGTCGAGTTCGAGTCGGGCAACTTGATGTCGAGCAGGGCGGCCTTGAGCTGGCTGAACTCGACACCGCGTGGGAACCTTTGGAGGATATCCGCGACCGCCTCGCGCTTGGCCTCGATGGGAACGCGGCTCTTGCGGAGTTTGCCGGAGGAACGACGCCCGGAGCGACGGGGTCCGCGGCGGGCTCCCAAGCCTGCTTGCTCGCGCAAGGAATCCAATTCCGATTCCAATTGATCGAGGACTTTCTCGGCATCCTTCACCCGGTCACGTGCCTCGGAAACTTCCTTTTCCTTCTCCTCTATAGCTCCATGAAGGAGTTGACGGACCTGCGCGTCGTACTCCGACTCCAACTTCTGGCGCTGCTCCCTCAATTTGGCAATCTGCTCCAGATGCGACTTTGACATGTTCTCCCTTTCCGCGAAATAGTTTTGGCGCTGAATACCAGAGCGGGACACCCACCGCGCCTTGAAAAGAAGATCGATTATTCCAATTCGGAATGTCGAGGCCAAAAGTTACTTGTCACGATTGAATTGCGAAACTGCGACTCCCGGATCCTCGGATCCGGGAGTCGCGGGGAGGGATGGTTCCAATTCGGGTGCGCCACCGCGACTTGCTACTCCACCGGAATGTTGCCCAATACTGCTTTCACGGGAAGGGGGCCGACGAGAGGCCGGGCCCACTCAATGAATTCCGGAGTCACATCATTGCCCGAGGAGGCGATGTAATGGTCTTCCATTGGGCGGTATTGCTTTACGCCCTTGGGGAAATTGACGCCCGAAACATCCTCGAGTGGCGCGCGGAAGGGTTCGCAGTGATACTTGCCAAAGTGAGAGGCGAGCCGGCGGAAACAAATGGAGCCACTTTGCTCCCCGGCAACGGCGGAGAGAACCGCCGCGCGACCGGCTTCCCGGGCCTCGACTGCATCGGAAGGACTGACAACACCCGACATGGAGCGCTGCGCATATCCCAGCGTGTCGGCGCGCACACGGAACTTCTTCGCGTACTTTTTGAACAAGTGAGCCTTGACGGCGGCGGAAAGAAAGTCCGCCAGCGCGCCGGAACCGGAAAGCTGGGTGTGGCCGAAGGCGTCCCTCTTGGCGCCCCCGGACAGGTCTTCGATTTTTCCTTGGGCGTCAAAGCCATCAATGATAGCCGACATTCCCATTTCCTTCAATTCCGCCCGTACTTTGTCAGACTCAAGGAAGAGATATCCATCGGAGTCGGCGACGCCCTCGCTGAGGGCGATGAGAGCCCGGCCATGGCGCTGGTAGGCGCCATCGATGTCCTCCAGGATGCTCTTCAGGCTGTATGCCCTCTCCGGTAGATAGATGAGATGGGGGCCGTCACCGGGACACACCCGGGCGAGAGCCGAAGCCGCCGTCAACCAGCCGGCATTCCGTCCCATGCAGATATCAATCTTGATTCCCGGCAGAGACCGGTTGTCCGTGTCGTTTCCCATGAAGCATTGGGCGACGTATCTTCCGGCCGACCCATAGCCCGGGCAATGATCGGTGACGAGGAGGTCATTGTCGATGGTCTTGGGGACGTGGAAGACGACCAAATCATAGTTTGCTTCCCGGGCAATCTTGTTGACGATGCCGGCGGACAACGCACTGTCGTTGCCGCCAATGTAGAAGAAGTATCGAACGTTGTGCTTTGTGAAGATATCGAAGATCTTCCGGCAATCCTCTTCCTTTGGCTTGAACCGGCAGGATCCAAGGCCGGCACTGGGCGTTTGTGCCACTGCCTCCAGGATGTGGTCCGGTTCCGCGCCCAGATTGACAAAGTCTTCGCGCAGGGCCCCCTCGACGCCATTGCGCGCGCCAAGGATCTTGTCGATCAGGCCGTGGCGCCTTGCTTCCTGGACCACCCCAACCAGGGACTGATTGATGACGGCTGTGGGCCCTCCCGACTGGCCCACCACCAAATTGCCTTTCACTGCCATGTGATGCTCCTCCGAGTGGAAATCACCATCCGCGAGTGATGTTGTCCCGTGGCCCTTGGGGGGCAAGCGAGGATGGTCCCGGGGTACTTTGAGAATGTCCCGAGGATGGTTGGCCGAGGGCGACGCTGCGCTTGCGTTTCACGCGGCCCGACCGGTTCAGTGCAGGCACCCCCGGAGACACTCGTTCCCGACGCCCATGGAATTCCATCCGCGCCTCCTCGAAGACCTCAACCCCCAGCAGGCGGAAGCCGTGACCCATCACGGCTCGCCGCTGCTGATCGTCGCCGGGGCCGGGAGCGGCAAGACCCGCGTTATCACTTACCGGATTGCCTGGTTGGCTCGCGAGATCGGGATCCCGATCTGGCAGATTCTGGCCGTGACCTTCACCAACAAGGCCGCAAGGGAGATGCGCGAGAGGGTCTGCCGGCTGCTGGCGGTCGCGGATGATCCCACGCTCTCCATCGGGACGTTTCATTCGCGTTGCGCCCTGCTGCTTCGCCGCGAGGCCGAGGCCGCCGGCCTTGACCGCAATTTTGTGATTCTCGACGACCGGGACCAGTTGGCGGCCGTAAAGAAGGCCATGGAATCGGCGGATGCGGATCCCAAGAAGGTAAAGCCCAGCCAGGCCCAGCATTTCATCAACCTGGCGAAGATGCGAATGCTGGGGCCGGAGGATTGCCGCGAGGAATTCGGCTCGGAGGAAATCCCCTATGCCACCATCTTTGCGGCCTACGAGGAGATCCTGCAACGCAATCGCAGCCTGGACTTCGAGGACCTGATCGCGCGCACGGTCCGGCTGCTGCGCGACAAGCCGGAAGCACGGGAGCGATGGAACAACCGCTATCGATACCTGTTGGTGGACGAGTTTCAGGACACCAACCTGAGCCAGTTTGAATTGGTCAAGTTGTTGGCCGGACCCGACCGGCAGGTCTGTGTGGTTGGCGACGAGGATCAGTCGATCTATTCATGGCGCGGCGCGGACGTCCAGAACCTGCTCCAGTTCCAGCAGACGTTCGAGGGAACGCACCTGATCCGCCTCGAGCAGAATTACCGGTCGGTGGGAAACGTGCTCAAGGCCGCGCAGTCGGTTATCTCGCACAACACTCTTCGAATCGGGAAGAAGCTCTGGACCGAGCGGGAGGAGGGCGAGCCGCTGCATGCGATTTGCGGAAGGGACGAGGCGGATGAATCCGAGCAGATCGCCTCGCACATTCACGGCATCCTCGCCCGCGAGTCCGTCCCGCTGGAGGAGATCGCCATCTTCTATCGCAGCCACGCGCTCGCCCGGTCCCTTGAGGATGCCATGCGGCGCGCGCGGATTCCCTATCGCATTGTCGGCGCGGTGCGGTTCTACGACCGGGCGGAGATCAAGGACATCCTGTCGTTTCTCCGGTTGGCGATCAACCCGGACAACGACCTCGCCTTTGGACGGGTGCTCAATGTTCCCACGCGCGGCGTGGGGGACAAGGCGCAGGGGGACATCGCACGGGAAGCCATCCGGCAGAACCAGAGCCTCCACGCGACCACCGGCGTGCTGAGCGCGGCCGGGCACTTCAAGGGGAAGGCGAAGGCCGGGATCGCGGCCTTTCTGGAAGCGATCGCGGGATGGCGCGAGGCGGCTCGCACGGCACCCGCGTCCGCCGTGTTGGCCGCGGTCCTTCGGGACACCCAGTACAAGACCGAGGGAATCGGCGATCCGGACTCCATCGATGGGCGGGCACGCATCGACAACATCGAAGAGTTCGAGTCCGTGGTGGCGGAGTATGAGGCCACCAATGCCGATCACGGCCTGACAGCCTTTCTCGAGGATATGGCCCTCGATGCGCAGAGGGAGGACGCCGACAATTCCCCCCGCATCAGCCTGATGACGGTTCACAATGCCAAGGGGCTGGAGTTCGACACGGTCTTCCTCGTTGGACTGGAGCAGGGACTCTTTCCGAACAGTCGCACATTCAATTCCCCGCCGGAGTTTGAGGAGGAGCGCCGTCTTTTCTATGTGGCGCTCACGCGTGCCCGGCACCGGATATTCCTTTGCAGGGCCATGCGGCGCATGCGTTCAGGCCTGTTCGAAAACACGGAGCCTTCCTCCTTCCTCCATGAGTTGCATGAGGACGTCCTCCCGGAGAGCGATCGCCGCCGGCTTGGCATCAGCTCGGCCGCGTTGCCGACGAACTCCTCGTGGTCGCGCGACAGCAATGCCGCGCATGGCCGCCGGGAGATGGCTCCGGGCCAGCGGCCAACGCGGTCCTTTGGCCAATATGCCACGAGTTCCTTTGCGAACACCGGAAGGTCGAAGTTTGACGTCGGGGACCGGGTGGAGCATCGCGTCCTTGGGGTGGGAATCGTGACGGAAAGGGGGGGATCGATGGGGCGGGAGCGGATCTATGTGGAGTTTGAGGACGGTCGAGGGCAGGAATTCGTGGTGGCGTATGCGCCCCTGACAAAGATCCCGTCATGACCAGTCCCGCCGAAGATCGCGTTTGCGAGAATTGCGGCCGTTGGGTCGACGACCAGGAGGTGCTCTACCACGTTCGCATCGAAGTCTTCGCGGAGCCTGACTTCAAGGAGGCGAACGTTGGCTCGACGGCCGAGGAAACCAGGCAGGTGTGGGACGATTTCCTCCGCGAACTGGAACAGATGACCGACGAGCAGGTGGAGGATGCGAACGCTCAGGTTCACGAGGAGTTCCGGTTCCTCCTGTGCGGCAACTGCCGTTCCGAGCTGCACACGCGCATTCGCCGCCGCCGCCAACTTCTCGAGGGGTTCTAGAAGCGATGAATGGGCCCCTCCTTTCCCTCGAGCGGCTTTTCGCGGCACTCCTCGCGGCATTGAGTCTCTCGCTCATCTACCCGCAGGCGGCCTTTCCGGCAACGGGGGCGGCAATCGGCGCGGTGATCGGCGGGCTGGGCGTGTTGACGCTTCTTCGCTGGCGCGAGGAAGAATGGAAGGGCTTGCGGGGCCATGCCGCGGTGGCGACGTGCCTCCTGATGGCGTGGGCGATCTGGTGGCTTGTGTCCTGGCTGTTCCGTTCGGAGGTGCGGGTGCTCGGGACGGGATCGCTGGCCACAACCTTGCAGTCGGCGTGCGCCTTTGTTGCCGTGTTGGGCCTTTCCCATCTCATGACGGGGAAGCGGCAAGCGCGTCCCATTGTCGCTGGATGGTTGCTGGCGATGGCGTGCCTGATCGCGCTCCACGCCCTGTATCAGGTGATGGGACCCTCCTGGCTTGCGGGGACCTTCGCGGCGAAGGCGGCAGCCATCAGCGCCAGTCCCGACTTGTTTGCCGGTCCGACGCGCGCGGGGATCCTTCACGCCCTGCAGGAAGGCCGTGCTTCGGGGGTCTTTGGGAGCCCCAACATCTTCGCCGGTTTTCTTGCGATGGTCCTTCCCGTGGCGTTGGCGGTTTCGGTTATGCCTCATTCGAGGATCGCACGCGCCGCCGGTCCGCCATTGGCCCTTCTGTTCATGATCGGCATACTCTATTCCGGTTCGAGGGGTGGACTCATTGGGGCATTCGTGGGGACTCTTGCGTTCGCGATGCTTTGGGTTCCCGCCCGTGGTCTGATCGCGACGGGAACGGTCCTGGCCGCCGTTCTGGTTCTTGGCGCCGCGTCACCTCCAACAAACCTTGAGCGGTGGACGGCGACTTCCACGATTCAGCAGCGCCTCGCCTATTGGGAGGCGGGTGCGCAGATATGGAAGGAAGCACCGATCGCTGGTCATGGACCCGGTGGGTTTGAATTGCATTACCCCAGGCACCGGCAACCGTTCGCAAATGAGACCCGGTTTGCCCACAACTGGGTTGTGCAATGGGCCTGCGAGGTGGGCGTGGCCGGGTTGGGGCTCTTTGCAGGGTGGATTGGCGTGGTCTTGTACTCGGGTTTTTTGGATTGGCGCCGTGCTCGCCCCAGAGACCCCTTAATGGCGGGCTTTCTATCCGCGCTGGCCGTCCTGATCGTTCATGGGTTGGTCGAGTTTACGCTCAACATCCGCGAAATGATGCTCTGCATGTCGGTCATTGCGGCAGTAACTCTTTGCCCCGGCCAGGGCTCGGGCGGAGCGCGGTTCAAGGGCATGGGCGTTTCATGCGCGCTCGCGATTGTGGCGCTCTTTCCGGCTTCTTGGTGGTTTGTCCAGTTTGCTCCCGCCCGGGCGGAAGTCTTGCGCGAATCCTCGGCCTATGCCACTCCCGATGAAGGGCTGCGCCTGCTGTCAGAGTCCCTTCGTTGGCAGCCCGGTGATCCGGCGACTTGGGAATCGCGCGGATTCCTTCGGCTTGTCGCGGATGTCCCCGGCGCCCGCGAGGATCTTGAGAAGGCGCTCTCGCTCAATCCCCACTCCTCGCGACTTCATGAATCGCTGGGTCGATTGCTGTGGTCTGGTGGCGGGAGGAAGGAAGCGATGGCGCTTCAGGAGAAAGCCATCTCGCTGCATCCATCCGATCCAGACCGCCGGATCACCATGGCGGCTTACCTGTTGGAAGATGGGCAGGTGGACGAGGCGCTCGCGATGATCGAGTCCACGTCAGGCTTGCTCTGGACACGCACCGAGGGGCAGGCCGCGCGCGATGAACTGCTCGCGAGGATTTCAGGGACCCAAGCGTCACGACCGGATTCATCCGGCGTTGGCAGCCCGCCGACGGAATGACGCCGAGTCGCACCCCCGTTGCATCTCCTCGCGCGGGTGGTCAGGAAGCCGGGAGCAATGCCTTGGCCGCCGCGCGCCCCGCGAGGAAACCCGTCGCCCAAGCCCACTGAAAATTGAAACCGCCAATGCGACCATCGACGTCCAGCATCTCGCCGATCAGATGAAGCCCGGGGACCTTGCGCGACTCGAACGTGCCCGGGTCGACTTCACTCAGGTCCACGCCGCCGGCAGTGGTTTCCGCGAAGGAGTAGCCGCGGTCTCGCACAATCCTGATCGGCATGGCGGCCATGCTCTGCGCCAGGCGGCGGCGGTCAGCCCGCGACAGGTTGGCAAATGTGACGCTTTCCGGACAGATCAATCGCGCGATGCGCGAGGGAAGTTCGTCGCTCAGCACATTCACCACCTGCTTGCGAGGCGAATGAGCCGCCTGCTTGACCAGCCACTCATCGGCTGCCTCCACCGTTGCGAAGCGCGTCAGCCCCAAATGCACGATGGGATCGGAGCCCTCGTGTTCAACAGTCCACCGGAGCCAATGACGGGAGAAGTCGAGGGCGGCGGGCCCACTCAGGCCGAAGTGCGTGAACAGGAGAGAGCCCCTGATGGATGCCACGGTCCTGCCCGAGGGTTCGCGAAGCGTGAGGCTGCCGTCGATTGTCAAGCCCGTCAGTTCGGCAAACTGGCCGCCGGGCTCCCCCGAGGCTTCCAGCACAAGCGGCGACAGCGCGGGTGTCGTGGGGACGATGGTGTGGCCGAGGCGGCTCATCTCCGAGATGCCCCAGCCATCGCTGCCAGACTTGGGCAGCGAGAGTCCGCCCGTCGCCACAATCACGCGCCGAGAATGGATGGATTCCCGTCCTTCGGTGAAATCGATGCGAAAGCCCTGATCCAACGGTTCGATCCTCGACACGCGTGCCGGGTAATCGAACGGAATTCCCAGATCGCGCACCTGGTTGATCAATGCTCCCAACACGGTCCGGGCGGAGTCCGAGACGGGAAACAGTTTTCCCGTTTCCTCGGTCTTGAGCATCACGCCCAGCGACCGCATCCAGCGGACGGCCGCCTTTTCGTCAAAGCTCTTGAGCACCCGTTTGACGACGGCGCGCGATCCTCCCCAGTAATCCTCGGGTCGCACGGCTTCGTTCGTGACATTGCAGCGGCCGCCGCCGCTGACGAGGATCTTTGCCCCCGGCTTCCTCGCGCCATCGAGCAGGATGATGGAAAGGGGGGCATTCCTGGCGCTCTCTCCGGCGAAGATGGCGGCGGCCAGGCCGGCCGCGCCCGCGCCGATGATTGCAATGTCAACACGCGAAGTGGCGATGGGGAAATCCTCCATGACGGAATCGGGGCGTGACGGGTTCAGGCGCGTGACTTGCCCATTTGCCGCAGGGCTTCCTCGGCGCGTGGGATCTCCCCGGCAATGTCGACACCCACGCTATCGTGGGGGACTTCGGCGCACGAAATCTGATACCCGTTTTCGAGGAAGCGGAGTTGTTCAAGGCTTTCGCGCAATTCGTGGGGACTTTGGGGGAGGAGGCCGAATGCTTCGAGTGCCTCGCGCCTGTAGACATACAGCCCATAGTGCTTGTGCCCGAAGACGAAACCGGGGCGAGCCAGTTCCCTGGAATCCAGCCGTGCCAGCGAGGGAACGGGGGAGCGGCTGAAGTAAAGCGCCCTGCCATTCCGCCCCACCACGACCTTGACATTGTGCGGGGCTTCGAACTCCTCGCGAGTCAGCAGGGGGACGCAGCAGGTGCCCACGGCGCAACCCGGGTCCTCCACGAGGGAGCGAATCGCCGCCGAGGCGGAATCCGGCCGCACGGTGGGCCAGTCGCCCTGGATGTTCAGGATGAGGTCGCCCTCGCGGCCTTTCATGGCCTCGCGAATCCTGTCGGTGCCGGTCGGGCAATCGGCAGGTGTCATCACCGCCTCTGCTCCGGCGCGTTGCGCGGCCTCGGCAACGCGCGTGTCGTCGGTGGCCACCAGGATTTCCGCCACATTGGGGACCTGTCTGGCGGCATCCACCACCCATGCAATCATGGGCCTGCCAAGTAGCGGCACCAGCGGCTTGCCCGGCAGGCGAGTGGACGCATAACGGGCGGGGATCACGGCTACGAGGTGCATGGATGGGAGTTCTCCTTGATCGTCAAACGGGGGAGCAGCGAAAAGGCAGACGGTTTCTCAAGAGGGGGAGATTGAGTGATTCGAACCATCCTGATGTTCTTGGCGGTCGCGATGGCAACCTCGTGCACGCTTGATTGGATCGACCGAAAGAAGGGACCGGAGCTGCCCGCCGTCAATCGCCTCAGGAACGTCGGCAGCAAGCCGCTGACAGTCAATCCCGCCGCGGGGGTCACGGGTGAATTCTCGCTCCCTTACCTCGACGGACCCTATCCCGCCATTGTCCTGTCGCACGATGACGCGTTGCTGGAGGATCAGGTCAAGGAGGAAGCCCGGCTGCTGGCCCGCAATGGATTCGCGATTCTTGCATGCATCATCGAAGGGGAAGCCGCGCTGCAAACGATCGCCAGCGCCGGCCGGGAGGTGACCCGACAGAGCGGCGTGATGTTCCCGGAAGCGTCGCTGGTCGTCTTCTCGGGTCCTGTCGATCCGGCGGTCGAGGCGGTGCGCCGCTTGTCCGGTTATCGCCTGTTGGTTCTCGTCGATCCTCCAGCACCGCCGCCGCTTTCCGCATTCGAGGGCATGACCGATCCGGTGGTCGTCGTGTTCCGCTCCGGCACGGATCCCCTGGTGGAACCCTGGCAGGATGTTGTCGCCTTGTTGCCGTCGCGAGGCTCGCGGGTGGTGACCGCCGGGGAAGGCGATGCACCGCTCAAGGGGCTACTGGATCCCGATCAACGGCAATTTCTCGTGACTCTCCTGCGCGAGTCCTACGAATGAAGCGAGCCATCCGCCTCTGCCTGTTGTTGGTATTGATTATCGGGCCGGTGGATGCCCAAGAGTTTTCCGTGGTGCAGGAACGCGAGGTCACCCCATCGCCCGGCGTGAGACTGGTGCGTCTGGAAGCCTCGTCCGACAAGGCGACGGTGTCGGGAACGCTGATCGAGGTCGGCGCCGCCGGAACGGGGTCGCGAGTCGAGGCCATTGCCGCCGTGAGCGATCCTTGGGGCGCGCATCCGCTGGAGGGGCTACTCGAGCGCGAATCCGCCCGGGGAGGAATAACCCTGACCGGTGAGGTTGGAGGCAGCGAGGACGCTGACGGGCCGGCGTTTCAGTTTCTTCAGGGAACGGTCTGGTCATGGCCATCAAGCGGCCCCGTGTTGACGGTCGGCCCCGACGGGCTGACGCGCCTCATTGGGATACCTCCAGCGGAAAGCGCCTCGATTCGCGATGGGAGCGGGAGTTGGTCGCTTCCCCTGGGATCCGTGAATGGGCCGGCACCCCAAGGCCAGGTGTCCCTGGTTTGCGGGCCAATGAATGCACGGTCGCCCTTTCTCGCAACCTGGCCGGAGGGAACGCGCGTGGTCGCGCTGACACCCTCAAGGGGCAACACGTTGAATGAGGCATCCTTCTGGGACCCCGGCATCGCGGATCTTCATCGCCTCTGGATTCCGGATGCGCCAATCCCGGGCAGCGCGTTCTCGCTCTCGCGCAATCAATGGGCGCTGCTGGTTCCTCCCTCCCTTCCGGAAGAGGATCAATTGCGCATCATGGAGGCGAATGGCCTGCTGGTCGACATTCCGCTCGGACCCGATGTGCCGTTCTCCCTCTTCGCGGCAGGTGCCGGCTCCTGGTTTCTCCGCGCGGGGGCTCCAAGCGCGACGCTTGGCGAAGCTCATGCGGGCGCGCGAACCTTTCTCGCCGTCGACTCGACCGGCGGGCGGTGTTGGATGGTCATGTTGAATTCCGAATCGCGTGGTGGCGTGACCAACGCGCAAGCGCTGGAGATCCTGCGGGGGAGGGGAGCATGGGATGCCGTGGAACTGCCCGGCTCGGGGACCCGCATGGCGATGGCGCCGCTGTTGGTCGAGGGTTGGCAACCACTGCCGGCAGCGATTCCCGCGCGAACGGCCTTGCTGGCTGTCAATCGACCCGTGGGCCTCCTGTTGCCGGGTGGAGGGAATCTTCGAAAATTACGCATCTTGAGAGTCGACGGTTCGCCCTCTCCGAGCCTGGCCAATCCTCCTCGCGCCGTTGCGGACGGGCGCATCGGGTTCCATGGCGCGGGCGATCACTTCTGGAGTGCGCCATTTGTCCGGCCCCCTGCCGGGGATTCCTCCGACGTTGGGGCGTGGCTTGAAGCCGCGCTTCCTCCCGATTCAACGGTCGCGATGATCGATCTTTACCATGCGGACAACGCGGGATTCTCGCGCCAATTCAACCTTAGGTCCTTTCGGGTGCTCGGCCGGGCCAGGGCATTGGGGGAGTGGGAAGCGATCTTCGAATCCACCCACCAGGTCTCCACCAGCCGCGAACGGCTTCGACTGGACCCACCAAGGCCCTTGTCCCAGTTGCGCATCGAGATCGTCGATCCCGGTTTTCTACCGGGCTTGGAGACGGCGCGGCTGGCGGAAATGATCGTTTGGGGAACGACCAGGCAGTAGAATCCCGGTGCTTCCTATACCGGCAGGCAAATCGCGGGGCGAATGATCTTGAGCCAATCTTCCGCATCCCGTGCGGGAGGTATCCAGACAGGTTGGCTCGCCTGAAGAAAAACCAGCCAGCCTCCCGCGACCTCGCGATTGGTCGCCCGCTTGAGGCCCTCGATGTAGAGCACGATCTGGGGGGTGTACGCCCTTGTCAGGTCATCAAGCCGCTCCGCGGTGCCGTCCCAGCGGTCGGTCTTCCAGTCCACCACCACCAGCCGGCCCTGGGCATCCTCGTAAACGAAGTCGATGATTCCCTGCAGGATCACGATGTCATCGGGGACCCCGGCACTGTCGACGATCTCCCGCGCGGGTACTCCAACCTTGAAGGGCACTTCGCGCCTGGCCGTGTGATGGCGTGCAAGCAAGGCAGGGCCGAATGGTTCCAATGTCAGCGTGTCATGGAGCTTGCGGAAGTCAATTTGCGCGACTTGCTCAACCGTCAGGATGGCATCGGCGACCATGCGATCCGCTTCACGGGTTAGCGAATCGAGATCCGAGATGCCACGGAGATCGACTTTCTCCATGAACTTGTGTTGGATGATGCCACGTTCCCTTCCGGAAGTCACCGGCCGATTTGCAAGGGACCCGGGCCACCAATCGGGCAAGTCGGATGGAGTGGAGAGGGATGGCATCCAGTGGACCCCGGTCCCATCGTCGCGATCCGCATCAGGCTCGAGCGACAGGTCGTAGATTCGCTTCGCCTCGGTGGCGTTGACCTTCCCCTTGATGCGTGTTCCTTCCCGCCGAGCGGAGAGTGCATTGACCCTTTCGATCATCTGGATCAGATGGGCACGCTCGGCCTCGAATACCTGGCGGGCCCGCGCCATGTCCTTGAGGAGGATTGTCTCCTCGTCGTTGTGCTCCCCGCCCAGGTCAGTCGAGGGGACGATGCGGACTCGCAGCGAGGACTCGCCCGTGGGCTCCCGGTCCGCGACATTCCGCATCTCCGGCTGGTCGGCAAACCCCAGCAGGACCCAATCGAGTGGGCAGTCCGCCCTTTCAACCTTCTTTCGACGCCACGAGGGAGGCGAGGCGAGATCCTTGTCGGCAAGGAGGCGGATTGATTCGGCGAGGGACGGCTTGTCGCGGTGTACGGTGCGGGACCCCATCAGGACCAGGCGTTGCTCCGCGCGGGTCATGGCCACGTAGAGCAAGCGTAGTTCCTCGGAGAGCAGCCGCTCGCGGATCGCGGGCGTCAGCAGGGTCTTGGCGCAACTCTCCTCTTCATGTCCCCACCTGCGTCCCCGCAGGTATCCGCAGGCAACGCCAAGGTCGCGATCCCAGATGACATCCGACCGTAGGTCCCGCGTGTTGAACCGGGTGCCGAGGAATGGGATGATGACGACGGGAAACTCGAGTCCCTTGCTCTTGTGCATGGTCATGATCCTGACCGCCTCGAGGGAGGCGGGCGAGGCGGGCGGAGTTCCGAGATCCTGGTCGTTGTCTGAAAGACGGTCGAGGAAGTTCAGAAACTCCCGGAGTCCCTTGCGCTGGAACGAGTCGAACTGGACGGCGCGCTCCACAAGATAGAGCAGATTCCGGTGCCGGAGCCCGCCGTTGGGAAGAGCCTGCACTTTTGCCATCAGGCTCGTCTCTTCGAGTATCAGCGCGAACAGCTCACCCATGGGGCGTCGCCGAGCCGCATGTCTCCAGCGCCGCAACCTGTCCCGCAACTGCGCGGCCTTGGCCCCAACCGCCTTTCCGGAATCCCGGGAGGCGTCGAGCAGGCTGTCGATCAGGCTGCCAGTCCGGTGATTGATTCTAAGGGAGGCGATCTCGTCTTCGCTCCAGTTGCCGACTGGGCCACGGAGCACGCCAACGAGCGCCACGTCATCAAAGGGATTGTCCAACACCAGGAGGATAGCCTTGAAGTCGAGCACTTCCTGTTGCTCAAGGAAACCCGTGGCCGCTTCGGTGTGGTAGGGAACCTGGGCGTGCTGAAAGGCTTCCGCCAGCTTGGTGGCGGCCGTCCGGCCTGTGCGCGTCAGCACGGCAATGTGCCGATAGGGAACGCCCTGACCGATCAATCGCTCGATCTCCGCCACGACGGCCAACGACTCCTTGTCGAATTGCCCGCCTTCCGCATTATTGGTGGACTCGGAGTCGGCATCCACTTCAGGAGCAGACTCGTTCGGTGCATCGTCCCCCTCGGAGATCTTCTCGATCAGAACGAGATCAATGGATGGATTCGGGAGAGGGGAATCCCACTTCGTCCTTCCGGGTACAAATTGATGGGCCGCGTCGAACTCGAGGCCGCCGATATGATCGGAGAAAAGGCGCTTGAAGAACGGATTCAGAAGGACGAGCAGCTCTGGTCGGGAGCGATAGTTTGCCACGAGGTCAATGCGCGCGCCTGGTGCGGCCATCGATTCGGGCCGGTAGGGATGGTACTCGCCGTAGAGTTGCTTGAACTTGCGCGGGTCTGCCTGCCGAAAGCCATAGATGGATTGCTTCAGGTCGCCGACGATGAACAGATTGCCTCCCCTTGAATGGTCGGGAGGGCGCGCGATGGCCGCCAGAAGCCTTGCCTGGAGCCCGTTCACATCCTGAAACTCATCGACGAGTATCTCGGACGTCCGCTCGCGGATCGCCTGGGCTGCCCGCGTGGGCTGCCCACTGTCGTCCTCCAACAACCGGAGCGTCAGCCGCTCCAGATCCGAGAACCGGAGCCGCCGCATTTCAATGTGTTCCGCCATCAATTGGCCATTGAAGTCCAACCCCAACCGCCCGAGCAGCAGCGGAAGGAACGCCATTGAATCCTTGAGATTGCCGCGCATGTCGGCGATGGTGCCAAGTTTGGCGACAGGAGCGGCAATCTTGGCGATTGAATCCACCTCTTCCTTCAGCTCTCCCGACAGGTCATGATGACGCGCGTCATCGGGGTGCTTGTCGGAAGGCTTTGAGCGCGTGGGCAGGAAGCCCTTCTGGGAAAGGTACGAACAGGTTTCCGTCAGGTTGCGGCGCTGGTTTAGGGCACGCAGTTCTTGCAATCGCTCCCTTGCGGTAGCCTGGACCTTCCCGGGGCCCGTGGATTGCAGGACGAGGGAGTCTGTCTCTTGAAGGAAGGCCTCCAGTGTGGACTCCAGCGACATGGCCGCATCGAAGAGGGGCTGGGAAAGGAGCTTGTACCAGGTGGAATCCTCGAAGGCTTCGTCGGAATCGAGCAGGCTGGCCTGATGCATGACGCGCGTGACGAAAGCCTCCGGGTCGTCGAGGGAGGACAGGAAGTCTTGCAGGCGCATCAGGATCTTCTGAAGATTGTCGGCACCCTTGACGGGGCTCAATTGCGTCAGGGCATCGAGCAGCAGAGGGCCGTGACCGGGATCAACGGCGACGTTGTCCAGGTCATCCCGCAAACGATCGATGTGGAGCAGAAGCGCTTCATCCGGATCGATCAATTCAAAGTCCGGTGGTATTCCCACCTGGTCCGCGAACTCGCGCAGCAGGGTGGCGCAGTAGCTATGAAGGGTCGAAATCTGGGCTCGCGGGAGGGATTGCGCCTCGGCGGCGAGGTGCGCGCGCATCGCCTCGTCCCGGGCGATCTCCGGGTCGTCCAGGCACCTTCCCAAGGCCATGCCTATGCGATCCTTCATTTCCGCGGCGGCGGCCCTTGTGAAAGTCACGATGACCAACTGATCCAATCGCAGCCGCTCGCCGGGGTCGGTCATGCGGCCGATGACGCGCTGGGTGAGTGTGGAGGTCTTCCCGGCTCCCGCGCCTGCATTCACCAGCAGGTTCTGCCCGCGTGCCTCGATGGCCTTTTGTTGATCGGGCGTGGGAATGACCCTCGTGCCGCCGCTCATGGCTTTTCCCCCCCGGCATATTCCACGAGGAATTCCATGGCTTTGCGTTTGCGCGTTGAAAGGAGGGCCGTGGGCCGGTTCATGGAGAAGTCCAGCCGGCATGCCATGCGAAAATTGCAGTAGGTGCACGGCCCCGCCGTCGAGACGCGATAGGGACGGACCTCGCAGGTTCCGCCAACGATGTCCCGCAGGTGCTCCCGCAGCCTGCGTCGCGTGGCGGTTGCCAGGCTCTTCATCTCGTCGTCTGCAATCTTGTCTCCTTCGTTTGGGTTTCTCCCGGCCGTGACAAAGGGCTTCCCCTCGCCGTCAAGGCCGAGATCGGCGATGGCCGGGCCGGCGATCAGGCCGCGCATCTTCTTCCCGCCATCGGTGGCGGCACTGATGGGCTTGAAGAATGCGCCCCCGATGCGACTCGCCTTTCCGCCCAGGGACTCGCGATTCTCCTCCAGAACCAGCATGTAGATGGGTAATTGCAGGCTGATGCCGTTCATCAGCAGCGTCCAGTCGACGGTCCTCGTCGAGGACTTGTAGTCCATGACAAAGAGCCATGGAGTGTCTCCCCATGCGTCGATGCGGTCGATCTGGCCGCGCAGCGAGAACTCCCTCCGGGATCCATCCTCGAGGGTGACGCTGAACGTCGGGGAAACCAGCGCCGTTCCATGACTTGTGAAGTTTCCCTCCATCACCAGTGTCCTGAGGGACAGGTGACGGGCGAGGTCGCGGGAGTGCCTGAGCACATCCGCGACCTGCTCGAGGAAGAGGGAGGCCTGAATCTTTCCGACGGGATTGGTCAGCAATCCGGCGAGTTGCAGGCGCTTGAGTGGCTCGGTGGAGCATTGCCCGATGATTCCCTCCATGGCTGGATCGTCCAACTCCGCGAGAAGGAGGCGATTGGCGGAAACATGCCCGAGGGCCGATTTCAGAACGGCATGCGCGAGATTGCCAAGGTCCATTGGATTGGCGCGGACATCCTGCCGCACATCGGGGCGCATGATCGAGTGCATGAAGAACTTGAAGGGGCAGGCAGCAAACGACTCAAGGGCCGTTGCGCTGGCCTCCCATCGACCGTCGAGCACGTTTCCGACTGTTGAGGGAGAAAGGGTGGCGGAATTTCGCGCGTAAGCCCAGGAGATCACCTCGCGGAACTCGTGCGCATTCTGGTCGTGCGCGAGCCCTGACGCGCAGGCCGACAGGGTGTCCTCGGGCAATCTCGGGACTCGTTCCCGCGTCATCGCCCACCGAACGCAGGCAAGGGAGGCGGCTTCGCGAGCCCGGGCGACGCGATCGGCCGCGCTCTTCCGTGCGGTTTGCACAATGACGGGACTTTCGACCAGCCGCCGGACTTCCACCCACCACGGAGAGGCATTGAGCGGCTGTCCCTCCTTGGATACTTCCGGTCGAATGAGCGTGAGCGCCTCGCCCGCGCGTGTCATCGCCATCCACGCATGGAAGCCCTCGCGCAGAAACTGCCGCCGTGACGAAGCGCGCAATTCCCTTTCCCTTCCGGGCGAGGCGCCCAATCCGGCGATCAGATCGCGCTCATCATCGCTCAAGAGCGACCGATTGGAGTCGGTCGCGGGGAATTGCCCCTCGGACAGGCCTATGATCACGACTCCCTTTAGTTCAGGCAGGCGCGAGCGATCGATCTGCGCCACGACCAGTTGGTTCAATGTGGGGGGAATGCGCTGGAGGCGGAAGCCGCCGAGTGCCGAACGAAGGAGATCCAAGAGCACGGCGCTGTCGAAGCCCTCGTCCCCCGCCGAGGCAGCGATGGCCTCGAGCAACCGGCCAGCCTGCCTGAGGAGACCTTCCTCCTGTGCCGCGAGATCAAGGCTCCCTTCCGAGCGCAGCGCGTCGAGGTACGGCGCCGTGGCCTCATGGAGGAGATGGCAAATCGCGTCGACGGTTCTGGTCGCCGCAATGTTTCCCTCCGCATTGCGGGCATCATTCAGGTGGCCCTCCAGTTGCATGAGCGGCCGGACGATTTCCTGGCGGATGGCATCGATGTCCTCGATGTTCTCCCCTTGTGGCGCGCGGCTGTCCTCCGGGTCGAACGGCGATCGCAAGGGCGGGGGTGTCCATCGCCGGGTGCTCCGCCAATCCTCGGGACTTCGGGGATACTTGAGCACAAACCACTCTAGACGAGCGACGCGGTGTTCGTCGAACTGGCAGAGGCCGGACTTTGCAAATGCCAGGATCGCCTCCTGGCGCCAGCCCCGCAGGACGGTTTCCAGGGCGGCAAGCGTGCCCTGGATGACCGGGTGCGTCTCCTGTGGCTGATTGCGGTCGAGGAAGTGGGGAATGTGGAGGATCGTCAGGGCTTCCTCCATCTCCTGGGACACGGTGTCCAGGTTTCGCGCAATGATGGCCATTTCCCCCCAATGCCATCCCTTGTCGCGGTGCCACGCTTCGACCTGCTCTGCGGCCCATCGGGCCTCGTCGCGGGAGTCAAGAGCCTCGACGAAGGTCACGGCTCCCGTGGCAGCCGTTGAAACCGGGGTCGTGAGGCCCGATAGGAAGCCTGATCCGACATGGGCGAGTTCTGGTGAGATGAAACGGAAAGATTGCTTCGCGCCTTTGATGCCTTGGGAATGCACATCGACCATTTCCACGTCATCCGACAGGCGAAGCAACTGCTCCAGCGTCTCCATGCTCGGTGTGCAGCGCCCGCTGCCGAACCCGGAGGTCTTCAGCGCGGCAATGGCCGCATGGATCGGCCGGTCCAGCACCAGTGTCACGGTCACTCGCGGGCAGGCTCCCATCAGGCCACGCAGCATCTCGCGCTCGACCGCGGTGAAGCCGTAAAAGGCGTCGACGTAGACTTGGGCACCCCGCAGTTCGCCGATTTGGCCGACGGAACTCGCCATGGAAAGCATGGTATCCTGCGGATCCTCGAAGCGCAGGCCAACCGCCTCGTCGAATGCCTGCAAGACCTCGGCAAGATGTCGAAGCTTGGATGCAAGAGGTGGACGACTTTCCTCGACTTTGGCCGCCCAATCCAGCAACTCGCTCGCGCGCACATTTCCCTGCTTCATCTCCGCAAGGAGGGCGGCGATGGCGCCTTCCATGTGCGGAACCGTTGCGACGGCGTTGGCCGAATCGTCGCGCTTCATTCGGGCCAGGACGCCGGTGATGATGACCTGCCGGTGAAGGTCCGTGAGGATCGGCGGCTTGTTGCGGGCGCGCCTCGCATCGATCCATCTCCCGAGCCGGGCAAAGGAGAGGACCTCGACGCGGACCGTCCCTGGAAGACCGCTCGTCAGAAGCAGACGATCCGCTTGATGGGTGGCCTGCTCGGGCACGAGCAGAATGATGGGCGGCCCCAAGGGGTCCGCTTGGTTGATCCCGATGATCTCCCGCACGATCGCATGTGTCTTCCCCGATCCGGGCGGACCGGCCAGCAGGCGCAAACCCATCGTCAGACTCCCGTGTGGCCGAAGCCGCCCTGCCCGCGCGTCGTGGGATCAAGGGTGTCCACCAATTCCCACTCCATGCGCTCCACCTTTGCCATGACAATCTGCGCAATCCGGTCGCCCCGATTGACGGTAAAGGGGCCGCCCCCCAGATTCATGAGGATTACCTGCAATTCGCCCCGATAGTCGGAGTCAATGGTGCCGGGAGAATTGGGGACAAGGATGCCGGACTTCAAGGCGAGGCCGCTGCGGGGGCGCACCTGAATCTCGTAGCCTGGCGGAATCGAGAGCCGAAGTCCCGTCGGCACGAGGCTGATTCCGCCGGGGGGGATGGTGACGGGAGCGAGGACGGCGGCGCGCACATCCGCTCCGGCGGATCCTTCCGTTTCAAATCGTGGGAGTTCCAACCCCTTGGCATGGGGGAGCTGCTCGATCCGGGTGCGGATGACACTCATCGGCGACCTGCCTCTGCAGGATGTTCTCCCGCTACGGATAGCGGGAGAATTCCTTCCGATTGCCCGGCTCCAGCCGAATCGACGGTTCTTCACGACAGAGGGCGTTTTTTTTGGGCTGGCGAATCGGGCAAGGCTGGGGAAGAGTTCTGAAAAGCGTGCAGCATCCTTTCCAAATCGAAGCCGGGACCCTCCAGAACATGGCCGATTCCAAGAATCCCCTCAAGCCAGTGCCGTTGAGGGCAAAGCCTCCAGCGGCCGACCAGGGGACTCCGCAGGTGCCGAGGCCGGGGAAATCCAAACCGCCGGCCAGCCGCGATACCCAAGTCGTCCATGCGGATGACCGTCCTTCGCACCCCTACGTTCGCCAGACGACAGAAGGGGTGGACATCGACCTGGAGCAGGCGTTCATTGAGTCGAAGAAAATCGAGAATGAAGCGGCGCCCTCCCTGAAGCCGGCCCCAAAGTTGACAAGCGCCCCTCCGGCCCGTTCGCCATCGCAGGACCGGGTGACGATTCCTCCCCGAATGCATCAACCCGCCGCCTCGCGCGCGCCCGGCGTCAGCACGCGCAACTCCAACCGGAGGCCGTGCAGTTTTCCGGGGATGCTCAAGGTGCTCCTGCCCGAGCAGTCATTCGACCCGCAGGTCTTCGCGGTTCGCGTGATGGACCTGAGTTCCACTGGCGCACGAGTGGAGACGAGACAGCTCTCGGAGGAACTGCACAAGCTCATGTCCCTCGATGTTCGGTACGTCCGCTTGGAGATTCTGATTCCGGCCCGCGACCGGCTGGTCATTTCAGGCAAGCTGGCATGGATGGAGTTCGATACCGATTGTTCCGTCATGGGCATCAGCTTTCATCCCGCGCGCGAGGACCTGACCGGCATCGTGCTCCCCGAATGGAGGCCGGAGGGGACCGATGACTCCGCCTTCATCTCGCCCCCCGTCGTGGACAGCTATCCACCGAGCACCACCAAGACTCCATTCACGTTCAGCGGTAACGCGCTTGACGCCGAGGAGTTGGTTGTCCGCGGCAGAACGGAGCAGTATCGGGTTCCTGTCGTTAATGGGCGATTCGAGGTGTCGGTCCCGTTGGTTCCGGGGACGGCGAACGAGTTGATCTTCGTGGCACTCGTGGCGGAAGTGGCCTCCGAACCCACTCCCGTGTGGATTTTCCATCGCACCAAGGGGGACGACACCGCCCATCGCCGGGCGATCGCGGGTTTGTTCAACGAAGCGGTCGTGGAGAACAATGGCCGGACGTTGCGGCTCAAGTTCAAGGGCGACTCAAGGGATCTTGTGCAAGCCCTGCGGCGAATCGAGGAGACCGCCCCCCATGGCGAGGAATTTGAAGTCGCCTTTGAAATGAAGGGGGAGGCGGAACGTGCCCTGAGTCTCCTGAAAAAGGCTTCCCGCTTCCCGTGGAGTTCATCGTGAGAATCCGGGCAGGCTCGCGCCGGGACCCTTCCGGGGGAGCAGTCCGGTGGTCGATGAGCTTTGGAATCGGGAGGCCGGATTTTCCTCGCCCGCGTCCTTCAGGGTGGAATACACCCTTCTTCGACAACATTCCTCCGAGAAAGGTTGATTTATGTTCACCTCCTACCCGCTTCTCTCTCCGGCCGAGGCTGCCGCCCTGATCAACAACGGCGACACTGTTGCCACCAGCGGGTTTACATTTGCCGGGTCGCCCAAAGTGGTGACCCGTGCGCTGGCCGAGCGGGCAAAGGCTGCCCATTCCAAGGGAGAGCCCTTCAAGATTCGATTGTTCACGGGTGCCTCGACGGGTCCTTCGTGCGACGGCGTCCTCGCCGAGGCGGACGCCGTTTCGTGGCGCGCGCCCTATCAGAGCGATCCGATCCTGCGCGGCAAGATCAATACGGGCGATATCCCGTTTCTGGACATGCACTTGTCCCACTTCCCCCAGTACGTGGAATACGGGTTCCTTGGCGAGGTCGATGTGGCAATCGTCGAGGCCACTTCGGTGACGCCCGAGGGTCACGTGTACCTCTCGACGGCGGGTGGCTGCGCCCCCACCTGGATGAAGCTGGCCAAGAAGATCATCATCGAACTGAATCGCTACCACCATCCCCGTTTGCGGGAAATGCACGACGACGTCGAAGTGCCGCGCCCTCCGTTGCGGCGGGCGCTGCGGATCAATCATCCCCTGGACAAGATCGGGACTCCCTTTTTCTTCGCCGACAAGTCCCGCATCGTGGGCATTGTCGAGACGAACCTCCCGGACGAGGGAAGCGAGTTCAAGCCCTACGACGACGAGTCCGGCCGCATCGGGGAGTTCGTCGTGGACTTCCTTGTTTCCGAGCAGCGTGCGGGGCGCATTCCGCCCGAGCTGTTGCCGTTGCAGGCGGGTGTCGGCAATGTGGCGAATGCGGCCATGGCGAGTCTCGGCGCGGACCGGCGCATTCCCCCCTTCATGTTTTATACGGAGGTCTTCCAGGATTCGATGGCCGACCTCATCAATGCCGGTCGATGCGTGGGAGTCTCGACGTGCAGCCTGACAGTGTCGCCGGGGAAGCTGCGCGACATGTATGCCGACATGGATACATTTATCCCGAAGATCGTGATACGCCCGCAGGTGATTTCGAACAATCCCGAGGTCATCCGCCGGCTCGGCGTCATTGCGATGAACACGGCGCTGGAGGTTGACATCTACGGG
>CAYTRP010000001.1:28908-32997 GCA_964440195.1 uncultured Candidatus Sumerlaeota bacterium | reverse complement strand
CGTCGACGAGGCAGGCCACGTCGACGAGGGGGCCGCCGCTGTTGCCGGGATTGATGGCCGCATCGGTCTGGATCATGTTGGCGTAGACGCGCTGGCTGCGTTGGTCGGGGCGGAAGGAGCGTTGGAGCGCGGAGACGACACCCTGCGTGACCGAGGGGCGGGGGTCGTCGATGAGGTTGCCGAACGGGTTGCCAAAGGCCATGACCGCCTCGCCGATCTGCAACTCGTCGGAGTCGCCAAGGGGGAGGGGTTCGGGGAGCATG
Source organism: uncultured Candidatus Sumerlaeota bacterium (assembly GCA_964440195.1). Taxonomy (GTDB): domain Bacteria; phylum Sumerlaeota; class Sumerlaeia; order SLMS01; family JAHLLQ01; genus CAYTRP01. The sequence goes on along the minus strand of CAYTRP010000001.1, from coordinate 32,734 downwards.
CCGGCGGGCGCATCGATCTTGAGGAGCGCCATGTCGGAGAAGCGGTCGGTGCCGAGGACCTGGGCATTGACTTGCGTGCCGGTGGGGAGCGTCACGAAGACTTCCTCGCTGTCCTCGATGACGTGGTGGTTGGTGAGGATGTGCCCCTCGCGATCCACGAGAAATCCGCTGCCGAGGTAGGGGGTGCGTTGGCGCACGGTGGAGACGCGCCGGTCGAAGAACGGATTGAGGAAGTCCGAGAAGGGATCGACGACGAGGGTGCGCTTGATGGCGCCGATGCTGAGCACGGCGGGGCTGACGCGCGCCACCATGGCGGTCGTGGCGTTCTTTGGGCGGAACTCGGGAAGGGGGAGGGGACCGGGAGCCTCCCGCGCCGCGGGCTCGGCCATGACCCGGGGGGCGACGGCTGCCTCCTGGCCAAGGCGTCCCGCCAGCCAGCCGCCGGCGAAAAGGGTCATGATGATTGCCGCCGTCAGCAGGCGGCGGCGGGTCGGGATCGTCCAGCCGCTCATCGGTCGCTCCTCCAGCAGAATGCAGCGGGACACTCTGGCACGCCTGCCCCGTCTTGCTCGACAACTGGCCAAGGGTGAGGCAAGACCCTTGCCGGTTTGTCGATTGGCCGCCCATCCCTCCACCCGCCCCGCCCAGCCGGGCTATTTCTTCTTCGCCACCCCGTGGATCCGGCTCGCCGCCCAGGTCGGGCTTCAACAGGATGCCGGACATCGACCTGGGAGTCATGTTGCCCAGGACATGCTCGCCGAGGACAACGCCGACGTGTTCCTCCTCGTCGAGAACGACATGGGTGCCAGCCAACAGGGTGATGATCGGCAGGAGCAGAGACCAATCCTGCATTCAGCTCGTTCCTCCGCTTTCCACCTTGGGCGGGGTTCGTTTCCCGCGCCGAAGCCACCCAAGCAGGCCGAGCCAAGCCGCCGCAATCCCCAACCCGACGACAACGCCGGTCCAACTGGCGAGGAGATCCAGCACGCGCGGCGTGCGGTCTTCCGAGAGGAACTGGGAAGCTTCCGACAGCAGGCCCCATGCAAACGCGCCTCCCGCGCCATACAAGAAAACGCGCCTTCCCCACAAACGCCCGGCCGCGACCACCCCCATGCCAAAGGGGATGTAGAACACCACGTGGCCCATGAGCGAGAATCCCGGCGGCCGCCAGTTCAATGTCTCGCGCGAGAAGATTTGCCGCGCGTATTGGTTGCGAATGATGGCCGTCTCCCACGCGCGCACCTCCTCGCGCGGGAGCACCGACAACCACCACGTCAACACGCACCATGCCCCGATGACGATCGCAAGAAGCAGGCGCCGCCGAAATCCGCGGCGCGGCTCGACGACCACCTTCTCCTCAACCGCATTTTCCCCAACGACCTTTTCCTCGGACACGGGCGCGCGTTTCCCCTCGAACCAAGCTGGCACGCACAGTCGCGCGACTGGGTGCCGGTGACAAGGGGGATGGGGAGTAGCGAAATACGATTCGTGCCAATTCAAACGCGCGAACCGCGATTCGACTGATCCTCCAAGCAATCCAAAACCGCCAATGGCACGCGCGGCAGGAGGCGGGCGATTTCGCGCAGGCTTTCGCGCTCGACGAGGGCAAGGCGGCCGCTTCGGCGGCGGCTCGCGACGATGCCGGCCAGGGGCACGCCGCGCGACGCAAGGCATTCGGCGGCCATGAGGGTGTGGCTGATCGTACCGAGTTCGGTGCGCGTGACGAGGACGGCGGGGAGCTTGAGTTGCGCGATCCAGTCGGCAACGGTCGCGCGCGCGGTCAGCGGCACCAGCGGTCCGCCAACCCCCTCGATGAGCAGGCGCACGTCGGCGCGCGCGCATGCCTTGCGCAGGCGCGCGAGCGAGGCGTTGAGGGCGCGGCGATCGAGGGGGCGCTGTTCCAGGCGCGCGGCGCAACTCGGCGCGAGCGGGTGTTTCCACGCGACCATCGCGCGACCCGGCTCGCAGCCGGCTTCTGTCATCACGGCATTGCCGCGAGGAGAAGAAGCCGCTTCAAGGAGGCGGGCGTCCTCACATTGCCACTTGCCGCCTCGAAGACGGCAACCGGTCGCGAGGGGCTTGATTGCGCAGACGTCGCGGCCCAAGCCGCGCAGCCACAGCGCGATGGCCGCCGTCGCGACGGTCTTGCCGACGTCGGTGTCGGTGCCCGTGACAAAGAGTGCTGGATGATCGAGAACGAAGTCCATCGCGCCGCCTCCATTGACAGGGTCATCCAGGCCGGCCGGGTGCCGCTAGAGTCCAAGCCGTCCCTTAAGGGAGCCGAGTGCATAGGTCACGTAGCCGGTCTTTCTTTCGAGGACCGCCAGCAGCGGCGCGCACACCACCAGGTAAATCAGCCCCGCCACCACGGCGTGGGCGAGCGAATAGCGCGCGAGGCCGATGCCGTTGGCCACCACGGATTCCACCGTTGGAAGCGCCACCGCGAGGAGCGCCATCGGCGACATCCAGACAAGGACGCGGCGCAGCGCGAGTCCGGCCGCATCGCCCATCCAGACCTGGGCCATGACCATGAGCGCGATGCCGTAGAGGAACCAGCCGGTGGCATGGACGAGGAGCACTTCCATCAAGCCTCCGCCCATGGAAACGGCGAGCGCGGCACCGGCGATCGACACCCCCGCCAACGCCACCATCAGCACGACGGGCCAAAACACGCGCCCGGCCACCACCGCGACGGGGAGCACCGTCTGGCACATCATCACGGGAAAGAGCGCGACCGCGTAGACCTGGAGCGGCGGGATGCTGCGGCGGTACTCGGGCAGGAACACATCGACCAGCCAGGGGAGGCCAAACCAGATCGCGCCGGCCATGACCGGTGATCCGAGCGCGATGGCGAGGATGGACTTCTCGTGGACCTCGCGCGCGGGGGCGAGGCTCCTGAGGCGCGACCACTTGTCGTAGACGTCGATGCTGACGACTTGGCGCAGCGCGGACGGCACGAACATCAGGATCGCCATGGGGAACGTCGCCATGAAGTAGAGCCCCGCCTCCGTCGGCCCCAGCAGCGACAACACGACCCAGCGATCAATCGTGAGCAGCGAACGCTCGGCGATCACCATCGCGGTGATGGGCACACCCAGCAGGAGCAGGCGCCCCCACGCGCGCGGCTCGATGCGGATGGCGAAGCGCAGGCTTGTCGCGCGCCACATGGCCCAGGAGGTCCACACCATGACCGCGATGTACACGAGCAGCACGCCCGCCAGGCCCGCGAGCCACGCGGCAATGATGGCGAGCCCGACCCGCAGCGCATTCGACCAGATGAGGATGCGGGCCTTGGCGCCGAAGCGCTTCTCGACGGCGAGGCCCGACTCGGCGTGTTGGAAGGGGGGCTGCAGCATCACGAGGATGACGAGGGACAACATGGCGAGGCGCGCGGGGCCCGGCTCCATGCCGAGCGCCACCAGGAGAAAGCCGAGCGACAACAGCAGCGAGAGGAGCAGGTTGGGGAGAAGCGAGGAATTGACGAGGCCGCGATAGATGGCCATGCGACCGGTGGCGACATGCCCGGGGCACGTGCGGTCGAGCCCGTTGATGGTGCCGAGGTTCGAGAAGGCGGTGTACTCCATCGCCAGTTGCACGCTCTTCCAGATGCCGTAGAGCGTGGGGCCAAGCAGGCGCGCGACGACGAGGCCTCCCGCCATGTTGATGACATGGCCGAGGGCCGTGGCGCCGGAGAGCTTGCCCGCGTCGGACACGAGCTTGCGCCGGGTCGATGCCGCGGGGGGGGAAGTTGGGGAATCGGCCACGGAAGGAGGGGAGGGGGGTTGAGTGAAAGATCAGGCCCGCACGAGGGTGCATCGTCCGCGCG
>CAYTRP010000001.1:24674-28898 GCA_964440195.1 uncultured Candidatus Sumerlaeota bacterium | reverse complement strand
CGCGGGGACGCGCAGGGCAAGGTCGATCCCCTGCCCGTCCGTGTTGGTGAACGAAGCACGCGTGTTACTCGACCGTCTCCTGCACGGTCCCGTCCTTGGCGAGGCGCTGGGGCGATCGCGTGAAGGGGAGGATCCAGTCGGCCGGCGCGAGGCTGCGCGGCACCCGTGCAAGGTCGATGGTTGGATCGATCAACAACTGCGGCTCATGATGGTTCAATTGGCAGGTCACATGGGCAAAGACCTGCGCGGGCTGGCCCCAGCGCTTCTCGGCGTCGCGCGCGAGGTGGTGGGCGAACTGGAGGATCATGTCCGGCCTTGTCATCGAGGATCGCAACTGGTGGCGGGGGAGGTGATCCTCGGGCCGGACAATCTCGAGGTGCCGCATGTCGGCGGTCTGGATCATGAAGTAGCCCTCGGCCCGCTTGGTGCGCAGCTTCATGCGCCAGGCAAAGCGATGTCCCTCCTCGGACCAGGCGACGCTGCCGGGATACAGGTGATGCCGCAGCGGCGCGAGCACCTGGACGAGCACAACCGGGATCATCAGGAGGGGGACGACGGCCACGCGCCAGCCCATGCGCACGCCGGGCATTTGCCAGGGCGGCCGCCTCAACAGCATCCGTGGCCACGACGCGCCAAAGAAGAGAAGCGTCGCGGCGATGCTCAGGAACGGAAAGATCCCGATGTTGAAGAGATAATGATTGGTCAGGTGGAAAGCCAGGAGCACGAGAAACATGGCCAGCCGTGTGCGCCTCCACAGGAGGAGCGGAAAGGCGGCGAGGTCGATCAGGAATCCCGACCACGAGAAGAACCACGGCGCGAGGTCCGATTGGAGCAACGGCCCGAGGAGGAACTTGTCCTCGCGGCTGCCAAGCCACGTGCGAAGGGGTTCGGCCTCGATCAGCCAGTCGCGGTTGATCTTGGCGATGGCCCCGTAAAAGTACACCAGCCCCATCTGCAACCGCAGCACCCAGAGGCCCCATCTCGGAAAGTATCCCGAATGGGAGTGCCGGAAGACGAGCGAATCGAGGGACCATCCGCGGTGCGTGGGAATGAAGACCAGCAGGAACGCATAGACGCAGACGAGGTACATGTGATTGAGGTATCCCGCCATGTCGAGCAGGAACCAGTAGGTGAGCGCGACGAAGAAGACCGGCGCCGCGATCCGGTAGAGGAAGCCGGCCGCCACCATGAGGCCCGCGATCGCGATGAACAGGAAGACGCCGTGCATCTCCTGCATCCCCATGGGCCCGACCCAGTCGAAGCCATAGTAGCTGAATGGGAAATTCTGCGGGGAGAAGTAGCGAAGCACCCAACCGTTGCGGATGTAGGACAGCGCCTCCTTCGCCAACAACAACCCGAACATGATGCGAAAGACCGCCACGGAAGCAGGATCCACGGGCTGCACGAGCCAGGCAGCCCAGGAGCCTGCGGGCCTTGCCGCCGCCGGACCCGCGTCCGTGCCCTGGCCCTCGGCGGATTTCCGCACGGATGCATTCTTCATGATTTGGACACATGCTCCCCGAGCGCATGCCTGCCGAACTGCCGTTCGCACAACCGCGCGTATTCGCCCCCCTTGGCCACCAATTCCGCGTGCGGACCCGATTCCACGATGGAGCCATCCTTCATGACGAGAATTCTGTCGGCATTCACGACGGTGGAGAGGCGATGGGCAATGATGAAGCACGTGCGCCCCTTTTGCAGTCGCCCGAGGGCTTCCTGGATGACGGCCTCGGAGCCGCTGTCGAGGGCGGAGGTGGCCTCGTCGAGGATCAGGATCTGCGGGTCCTTGAGCAGGGCGCGCGCAATGGCAAGCCGCTGGCGCTGGCCGCCCGACAGCCGCGTTCCGCGATCCCCCACCACCGCGTCGAACCCGTCGGGCAGGCGCTCGATGAACTCGATGGCATTCGCGTTGCGCGCCGCCTCCACCATCTCGGACTCGGTCGCATCCATGCGGCCATAGAGCAGATTCTCGCGGATGGAGGTGTTGAGGAGCACGTTGTCCTGCGACACGACGCCGATGCGCTCGCGCAGGGATCGCAGGTCGATGGACCGGATGTCCTGCCCATCAATGCGGACCGTCCCCTCGTTGGGAAGGTAGAAGCCCAGCACCACGTGGGCGAAGGTTGACTTGCCCGCGCCCGATTCGCCGACGAGCGCGATGGTCTCGCCCGGATTCACCCGGACTGTCACCCCGCGGAGCGCATGCTTGCCGGTGGAGTCGTAGCTGACGGAGACGTTCTCGAACTCGACGGAGCCCCCGAGGCGCCGGATGATGGACTTCCCCTCGTGGCGCTCGAGCGGCTCGTTGAAATGCAGCAGCAGGTAGATGGGCCCGAGCGATGCAAGGCCCTGGTACACCTGGATGAGCAGGTTGAAGAAGACGTTGATGGGATGGATCATGAAGGCGACCATGCCGACGAACGCGACGAGGTCGCCGACGGTCATCGTTCCCTTGATCACCAGGTAGCCCCCGACCACGTAGAGCGTGAGCGGGATGATGTGGCTGATCCAGCCCATCATGGAATTGAAGAAGGCGCTGAAGATCGTCATGCGCAGCGCGCGGTCCGTCACGTCGGAGAACCGGTCCTCGGCCCGGCGTTGCTCGTGCTCCTCGCGCGCGAAGGTCTTGACGAGGCGGATGGCCTGGAGCAGGTCGTTGACCTGCGAGGTCATCATCTCCATCCCGTCGCGAAAGTCCTTGTGGACCTTGTGCAGCCGCTTCTTCAGGCGCTCGTGCGTCAGGAAGTACAGCGGCATGAGGCAGAGGGTGACCGCGAAGAGCCAGAAGTTGAGCCAGGACATGATGGCCGCGGCGAGAAGGAACATCATCAGGGACGACATGGCGGCGACGATGACGGCGTTGCCCATGACATCGGTGCGCTCGGTGTCCATGACGACGCGCGAGTGGAGTTCGCTCGCGCGCTCGCGGTCGTGGAAGCGCAGGCTCATCTGCTGCAACTGGATGCACAGGCGCGCCCGCAGCATCTCCGTCACGCGCTTGGTCGCCTTGAGGGAGAGGAAGCAACTCGTGAAATAGAGGACGGCGTGGGTGGAATAGAGTCCCAGGCCAATGAGGCCGGCGAGGGCGAGGGCGGAAAGGTCGGCCGCCGGGATGACGACGTCGATGATATGGCGGAAGACGAGCGGGATGGGGACGAGGACGGCCGATTGGAGGAGCGCGATGGCGGCGGCGGCGGCGAGGCGGTAGCGGTCGCGGCCGTAGAGCCCGATGTACCACCGCAGGACGCGCGAGACGGGGATCCGCTTTGCTTCTTCCTTGAGGTCCATCATTGCGCGCGCCCTTGCGACCCCGATTCCCGATTCCTGACTCCCCAGCCCCAAATCCCAGACCCCAGACCCCAGATCCCAGATCCCAGATCCTAGTACAGCAACACGGCGTCGCGCCTCGCCAGGAACTCCTGGAACTTCGGATCCGCCTTGTACTTGGCCACGATCTCGGCCGGCGCGACCCCGGCGCGAATGTCGTCGAGCACCCAGCGCGCACCCACCGAGCCCGCGATCAGGTTCATCTTGTACTCTTCCGGGTAGAGGCGGTGCATGGCATCGATGAGATGGATGCCGGCCTCGACGGGGCGAACCGTCCACCGGTTGTTCACCACCACGCGGATGCCGCCGCAGGCCTGCCCGGTGTTTGGGTACTTGTAGGGGAACGCCTTGCCGTTGATGTCGCGCTCATAGGGCATGAACTCCATGGGCATGATCCACATGCCGGGGAGGTCGCGCGCGCGCAACTCCGCGGTCAGCGCCTCGGCATCGACCCACGGCGCGCCGAAGTACTCGAAGGGGCGGTCGGTGCCGCGGCCGACACTGAGCCCGGTCGTGGAGGTTTCCGTCAGCCCGGCGAAGGTGTAGAGGATGCACTCCTCGACGGAGCGCATGTTGGGGGAGGGATTGACCCAGGGGAGGCCGCACTCGTCGAAGAACATGTGGCGATCCCAGCCCTCCATGGCCACCACTTCGAGATCCACCTCCACGCCGAGGTGCTTCACGAAGAACTTCGCCAGTTCGCCCATGGTCATGCCGTGGGTGACGGGCATGGGGGCATAGGCCGTATTGCGGCCGATGAACTCGTCGTCCTGGATTGGACCGTCGACGTAGAAGCCCCCCATGGGGTTGGGGCGATCGAGGACCACGAACCGGATGCCGCGCTTGCCCGCTTCCTCCATCGCCTTGCCCATGGTCGCGTGGTAGGTGTAGAAGCGC
>CAYTRP010000001.1:9706-24664 GCA_964440195.1 uncultured Candidatus Sumerlaeota bacterium | reverse complement strand
GACGATGGTCTGAACCCCCTCCAACATCTGGTCGGTGGGCCGCTGGGTCTGGCCATAGAGACTGTACAGGGGGAGACCCGTCTCGACATGGACGCCATCGGCGACATGGGTGTCCTCCGTGCCGCGAAAGCCGTGCTCGGGAGAGAGCAGCGAGACGATCTCGATCCCCTCCGCGTCCAACAGGAGGTCCAGCAGGTGATCGCCGCGGCGGTTGAGAGCCGAGTGGTTGGCGATGAGCGCGAGCCTTTGCCCCTTGAGGCGCTCGAAGCCCTCGCGCTCCAGAATGTCCAGGCCGGTCAGGACCACCCGCTCCTGGCGCGCGGCCAGGGCTTCCGGGCCTTCCTTGGCGGACGTCCGCGGAGCCGGGGAGACCAACGCGAGAACAACGAGCGCGAAACCAATAATTATTCGACGAGAGGTCATGGACGTTCTTGCCTTTCTGGCGGCGTGGATGGCTCACTCCCGGGCCAGACACAGGGCAAGGGCAAGGCGAACACGCGGTGCCCGGGCCATCGCGCACTCCATGACAACGGAATTTTGATTGAGCAATCCGCAAACGTTATCGTAACTGCCCGCAAGAATTGCGGTGCACGATACTTGGCAAGCCAATGACCATGCCGCTCCGCAAATCGCACTTCCCAAGCGTCTCGACCTTGCCATTGCCGGGTCCTTGTCCCCGCGAGCCAGGCCTCGCGCCGGAAAGGCGAGCCTGAGAATGTCGCCAGCCAACGATCCTCCCGGGCCTCGCGCGGGCGCATCGCCCCCCTCGCACCTGCTCGAATTGGTCTACGAGTTGATGGCCGACGGGGTTGTCATCCACGATCCCAACGGGAGCATCCAATACGCCAACCCGGCCATGGCCTTGATGCTGGGCTGCTCCACCGAGCAACTGGTCGGCAAGAGCATCGGCACGATCCTGGGATCCTCGCGCGTCGGCGCGCGCAAGGCACGCCTCGGCAGCAGCACCTTCGAGGCCGAGGTCAGGCTGCCCGACGGCTCCATCCGCCACCTCGCCGTCAAGAGCTTCGGCATCACCTCCAACCCGCCCTGTGAAGTGGCCATCGTGCGCGACATCACGCGGCGGCGGCGCGCGCAACTGGAACTGCGCGAGAGCGAGCAGCGCTTTCGCGCCATCGTCACGAGCCTGCCGATCCCCGTCCTCATCTGCCGCGCCGACAGCGGGAAGATCGTCTACGCGAATCCCGCCGCGGTCGAGTTCCTGCAAATCCCCGGCGAGGCCATCGAGACCCGGTTCCTGTCGGAGATCCTGCCCGAGCCCACGACGGCCCAGGGCCTCCTGCGCGCGGTGCAACGGCACAACTCGCTGCGCGGGTACGAGTGCCGCATCCGCGCGCTGGACGGGCGGCGCACATGGGCGAGCCTCTCGTGCGAGTCGACGACCTCCGGCAAGGTGCCCGCCCTGGTCCTCAGCATCCTCGACATCGACGAGAGGCGCCGCATGGAAGAGGACCTGCGCGCTCGCGAGGAACGCTACCGCGGCGCCATCTCGCAGGCCGACGCCGTCGCCTACGAGCTGAATGTCCAGTCCCTTGAATACGCCTTCATGGGCGAGCGAATCGAGCAGATGATCGGGTTCAAGTCCCGGGAGATGAATTGCACCGTGTGGCTGGAGCAGACGATCGAGGTCGTCATGCGGGGCGAGGCCGAGGGGCTGAGCCATGCGGAGGCGGTGGAGGTCTATCGCAGCGGGCAGCTCAGCTCGTGGAAGGCCGACATGAAGGTGCGCACGCGCGATGGCCAAATCCGGTGGATCGCGGATTCCTCGGTTGCCGTGCGCGACGACAAGGGCCGCATCGTGTCCTACCTCGGCATCCTGCAGGACATCACGGATCGCAAGGAGCAGGAAGCGGCATTGTGGAACCAGGAGGAACGCCTCCGCCAGGCCCACAAGCTCGAAGCCGTGGGGCGCCTTGCCGGGGGCATCAGCCACGACTTCAGCAACCTTCTCACGGGCATCATCAGCTACACCGAGCTTGCCATGGCGGATCTCGGCGAGGAGTCCTCCGCCCGCGAGATGCTGGAGGGCGTGCTGCAGACCGCCGAGCGCGGCGGAAAGCTGATACGGCAGATCCTCTCGTTCAGCAGGCGCCAAACCGACAATCCCGAGCCGGTCAACCTCAACCTGCTCGTCGCCGACATGTCGCGGCTGCTGCGCCGCCTGATCGGGGACGGCATCACCATCTCGTTGGCGCTCCAGGAGGGCATACCGGACATCCGCGCGGACATCAGCCGCCTTGAGCAGGTGTTGCTGAACCTCGCCGTCAATGCGCGCGACGCGATGCCCAACGGCGGGGTGCTGACGATCTCAAGCCGCGTTGTGCGGCTCGATGCGCCGCAGCCGGGCGCCAGCGGGGAAATCGCGCCGGGGCTGTACGTTCAGTTGCGGGTCTCGGACACCGGGACGGGCATCCCGCAATCGGTCCTGCCACGGATCTTCGAGCCGTTCTTCACGACGAAGGAGGGTGCAAAGGGAACCGGGCTGGGCCTCTCCACCGTGCACGGCATCGTCAAGCAATCCGGCGGCGCCATCGACGTCGCGTCGAGGGAGGGCGAGGGCACGGCCTTCTCGCTGTACTTCCCGCCAGCGGGCCAGCACGTCGAACCCCGCCAGGGGAGGCCCTCCCCGCCCGCGCCCGTGCGGGCCCAGCCGCTCGACGCCACGCCCCATGGCGTCGTCCCGACGATTCTCGTCGTCGAGGACGATCCCATGGTGCGCCAATCCACGTCGCGCATTCTGCAACTCGAAGGGTACAAGGTCATCGAGGCGGCCGGCTCGGAGGAGGCCTTTGCGATCGCGGGCAGGCACCCCCAGCCGCCCGACCTGCTCCTGACCGACATCATGCTGGGCGATGGCACGGGCCTCGACCTCGCCACGCGCATGATCCACCAATTCCCCCGGCTTCGCGTGGTGTTTGTGACCGCCCACAGCCCGGAATTTCTTCAGCGTCTCTCCTCGAATGACGGGCGCAAGGAGTGGCCAATGCTCCAGAAGCCCTTCTCGATGGAGGATCTGGCCACGGTCGTGCGCGAGGCGCTCGGTTTTATCGCGCAATAGGCCGGTGGGGCATGGCACCGTGCCGCGCGGGATTGCCCGCCCTCCACGACTCGTTGGGGAAAATGGTCGTTCATTCCCCCACTTTGATCACCCGCAGCACATGCACATGCGTACTCCGCTGAAACCCACGCATCCGGGAATGCGTGATCGCCACCCGCCTGCCATCGCTCGACCACGGCGAACAGCCCGGCTGAACTCGCATGCTGGCCGGTCGCGCGAACACCGCCGAGTCATTCAGCCCGCGATGGTGGATCGTCTCCACGCCCCCACCCGCAACATCCCACACGCGCAATAATCCACGCTTCAGGGGTAGGTGATCGCCAAACAGAGTGCGCACCTCTCGCGTCTGAGAGAAAAGCACGCGCCTTCCGTCCGGAGAGAGCCATACGTCGCTTACTGTCTCGTCCACGCCCTCAAGCGTCGTGGTCCGACCATCCTCGTCCATGACATTCAGCGTCTGCCTGCCAGAAGAATCCGGGTCGGTGGCCCAGGCAAGCCGCACGCTCTCCTCGCCCTCCAGAACATGCAGCGCCTTGCCATCGAATGACTGTCCCAGTTTTTGAACGACACGGTCCCGCCAATCGATCAGAGTCAACTCTCCGCCCACCAAGGCCAGCGTCAATTCATCGCGGTACTGCCAACGCATCATGAAGTACTCGTCAAACGTCATCGGTGGCAGTGTCGAGATTTCGCTCGTGTGTATGTTCAATAACTCCGGCTGAATTGTGGATGACAACACCCTGCCGGTCCCCTCTTCCTCCTCCACCTCGACTCGCAAACAAGCCAGTGTCTCCTCGTCCACCCACCCGCCTATATACCCGCCCCAATAGTCCTCGAAGATCCTGGTCTCGCCTGTTTCATGGTTCCACAACATGATCTCCCGGCGAGTTGGCTTGCCTGGCAATGCGGCGGGGACGTTGGAGCCGCCATTTACCAAGGGAATCATCCGCCATGGAGAGTCGTCGCCGCCAAATCTAAAGTGCGGTTGAGGGGCAATCCATGCGTGATGCATCGTTGGAGTTGTCACAGTCGTCTTCTTCTCCAGGGCCGCATCATACACATCAACCCATGTCTCGATCGGACCCCGGGCAGTGGGCGGATACGTGTTGATCGTTTGCAGCAGTGCAAAGTGACCATCCCACGGCAACGAGAAGCCAATCGCGCTCATGTCCTCGTGCAGTGCCACCCGCCGCACCACGACTCCATCGCGATAACTCGTCAGCTTGTTCTGCGCATCCGGCACCCTCTTCCATGCCATGTTCGCCACGACCAGATGGTCGCCTGGTTCATGCGCGAGGAAGAACGGATCCCGGAACTCCGCCGGATTCACATCCCATGTCTCTCCCCCATCCAGTATCCGGTTCACCACATCCCCCGGACCGCACAAGATCCACAGCGCCACTGTCGCGCTCGACAATCCCGCCGCGCGCCGCCACCGCATCTCATCCCACCACGTCGCCGCGATGGCCGCGCCCGCCAACGCCATGCATGCCAGCAGCCAACCCCGCATCTGCCGCACATCCAGATACAACCAATCCGCCGCGAACATCACCGCCGTCGCCACCCATGCGCCGGCGAGCACGAAGAAGAAAAGCCGGTTCGCTCCGTTTGCGTTCAGGATCATCTGCAGCAGCGCCAGGACAAAGGCCAGCAAGAACGCCAAGCCGAGCGTCAAGCTTGCCGCAACCGGCGCTCCCGCGTTCAACACAAACGCCCCGCACACCATCAATGCGACAATCAACCACACCGTCATTGGCAGCAGTCTGCCGCGCGAATCCTTCATCCCGTTATCCCTTCCAAGGGAATTTACTCCACCGCCCCGCCACATCCCCCCTCCTATTTCGATTGCCTGAGGCCTTTGCGGCGTCTATCCCCTCCTCAAGAATATCATCAGATCTCCTTTCGAGGTGGCAATCATGAGTCAGTCCTCTCGCGCGCGGGGCATCGCGCTGGCGCTTGGCGGGTTGTTGGCGATGGGGGTCGGCAATGTCGCGGCCCAGGGGACCAGCTTCACGTATCAGGGCCGCCTGACGTTGGACGGCGCGCCGGTGGATGGGGAGGTGGACGCGAGATTTCGGCTGTATGATGCCGCCGTCGAGGGGGTGGCGACTGGGCCTCCCGTCGCCTTTGATGGCCTGACCGTCAGCGGCGGCCTCTTCACGGTGACGCTCGACTTCGGCGCTCACGCGTTCAACGGCCAGCCGCGCTGGCTGGAAATCGCCATCGACGCGGAGCAGGACGAGACCTTCGACACGCTTTCGCCCCGCACGGCGATTCTACCGGTGCCCTACGCGATGCACTCGACCACGAGCGTGGCGCTGCGCTCGCCAAGTGGAGGGCTTCAGGATGTGGTCATTACCAACGACAGCGGCCAGGTGGCCATGGGACAGGGAGCGACGATCACCAACCGCCAACTGACCGTCGGCGGCGATGGCAGCATCGAGGCCAGTAGCATCGGGACGAGCGACACGCACCCCTTCGACATCGTCGTGGACAACAAGCGCGCGTTTCGCGTGGAGCAGGGGGAGAATGCCCCCAATGTCATTGGAGGAAGTGAGCACAACTATGCTTTCGGATTCGGATCGAGTATGCCGCCGGTTTCCGGGGCGACAATCTCCGGTGGTGGACTTGCAATCAACGAGACTGTCCTCCCAAATCGAGTCACAGGGGACTTTGGCACAGTGTCGGGTGGATATGACAACGAGGCGGGCGAATACTCGTTTGTCGGCGGGGGAACATCTAACAGCGCATACTACTGGCATTCTACAATCGTGGGTGGAAGGCAGAACTCCGTAACTTCTGATTCTGCGTCCATCGTCGGTGGCAAGAACAACTCAATCGAAAACGGCGAGTTCTCCTTCATTGGTGGCGGCGAAGGCAACACAGTCGGTGGAGACGATTGGTACCCATGGTCGTTTATCGGCGGCGGAAGGAACAACACCGCGGGTGCGTTGGACGTCGTCGTCGGTGGGGAGGGAAATTCCGCCTTGGGTGGCGCCAGCTTCATCGGAGGTGGGTCGGCGAACGAGACATCGGAATCCGGTTCAGATTCAGTCATTGGCGGCGGCCATGGCAACAAGGCCATGAATTATCTCGTCGTCATCGGCGGTGGGCAGATGAACGAAGGAGGAGGCAAGATCTCGACAATTGCAGGTGGTTCCTTTAACCGAGTCGAGCAAGATGCGGAAGGCGCCTTCATCGGTGGTGGCTGGGAGAATGTTGCCCGGGGCTGGTACTCAACAATCGCTGGAGGCGAGAAGAACGACACTTTGGGCGCGTTCTCATTCATCGGCGGTGGCTCAGGGAATCAAATAGCCCGCGACCACGCCACCATCGCCGGCGGTTCCAACAACGAAGCCGCTGGTTGGTCCTCCTTCATCGGCGGTGGCGAGGAAAACAAAGCGCTTGGCACGAACGGCGTCATCGTCGGCGGACTGGATAATTCCTCCGAGGGGGGATACAATTTCATTGGTGGTGGCGTCTATAATCGAATCGGAGGCCACAATCCGGGAGACGGATCAACCATTGGTGGTGGGTGGAGCAACCATGCGGAGAACCATTCTAGCACCATTAGTGGCGGCAGTAGCAACCGAGCTACGGGTGAAGCATCGACAGTTGCCGGTGGCGGGGGCAATGTCGCCTCGGGCTTTTATTCCATGGTTCCCGGCGGAGTGGCAAACGAGGCGACCGGCGATTACTCCTTTGCGGCGGGCTATGAGGCCAAGGCCCTCCACGACGGCGCGTTTGTTTGGGCATCCGGCGAGGCGTATCCCGGTTTCGCGTCCTCACAGGATAATGAATTCGCCGCGCTGGCGCCGGGCGGCTTCCGCTTCGTGACGAACACCGACCCGATCGCCACTGGCGCGACGTTGCCTGCGGGCGAAGGCTCCTGGGTCAGCCTCAGCGATGCAGCCGCCAAGGAGGACATCGCACCCATCGATCCGCGCGACGTCCTTCAACGCCTCGTCGCCATGCCGGTCAGCACGTGGCGCTACACGAGTGCCGGCGCGGACGTCCGCCACATGGGGCCGACGTCGCAGGATTTCCACGCGGCGTTTGGCCTGAACGGCGACAATGACAAGGGCATCGCCACGGTCGACATCGGCGGCGTGGCGTTTGCCGGGGTCCAGGGGCTTCATGCGCGGATGCGCGAGGAGAATGCCCGGTTGCAGCGCGAGAACGAAGAACTGCGCGCCGCGCAGGAAGCGATGATGCAGCGACTGGAGCGGTTGGAGGCGATTCTGGAAGAGAAGTAAAGAAGGCGAAGCACCCGGTGCGTGCACTCCAAGGCAGCCCCGACCCCGTTATCCCTTCCACATTCTCACTTCTGCTCCGCCTCCATCCACTCGCCGACATGATAGATCGTAATGCACGCCCTCCACTGTTGAAACGTGTTGAAGGGTCTCATCCCCGTCCAGAATTGAGCCAGCCGCTTTCCATCCCGCGACCATTGCAGCAGGCGCACGTCCCCTCCACTCATTGCTGGAATCGCGCCGAAGATACCCGTCATGATTGATTGGCTGCCGATCTCCGTTGTCTCGCCGGTCTCCAGTTCCCAAACGAACACCGACTGCGTCGAATACACCTGGCCAAAAACACCGGGCATGAATCCGCGCCCCAACACTACTCCCGCCCTGCCCCGATCCGGCGAGATTGACACCGCCCGCAACCGGTCCAGCGGATGAATGGAGATGGCACCCCGCTCCTTGCGCCCATCGTGTGCGACCAGGCGCATCCCTGCGCCGTTCGCCTCGAGAAGAAACGCGCACAACGTCTCGCGATGCTGGAAAATGCGCACGTTCTCGCGTGCGATCCGCTTGCCGAGGGACGTCACGGTCCCCGTCTCCCAATCGACATGCTCCACCGAGGGATAATTGTTTGTCGCTCTACTCCCGGCCGGAGGAAGCGGCGCAAGGAACACCCCGTCCGCCGGGCTCGCACCGAGGATCTCCACGGACCAATGCGGCGTTGCGATCCGCTGCAACTCCTCAACGGTCGCGGGCGAGGTCGTCAGGTCCACCGCGAGAAGTATCAGCACTTCAAAGCGCTGCAGCTTCCCCTCCGCGTCGTCCTCGAAATCGCCCTCCGATGTCACCGCCATGAAGCGATCCGGATGATCCGCCGGAAAAACAAACTCCGCCTTCAAATCATCGACATGCACGTCCACTCCCGTGTCGCGATGGCGAAACGTCACGCCCCGATACACCCTTTTCGCCGGATCGTCGCCCGGCGCGACCAATCGCGGAAACACGCGCCATGGCCCGCCTGTGTCAAACGACGAAAAGTCCTCGTCCGTCACCACGCCATGGGCATCGAGGGGTCCGACGCTCTCCATCGCGCCATCCCTGCCGAGGATGTCCAACTGCACCTTTGTGGTCAGTGTTGTCGGCAAGATCTCCGCCGCCACCATCAC
The DNA here is from genome assembly GCA_964440195.1 of uncultured Candidatus Sumerlaeota bacterium. Taxonomy (GTDB): domain Bacteria; phylum Sumerlaeota; class Sumerlaeia; order SLMS01; family JAHLLQ01; genus CAYTRP01. The sequence continues at coordinate 16,175 of CAYTRP010000001.1, read as the reverse complement.
GGCGGAAGCCGGATCGTGCTGAACAACCGGAGTCGTCCGGACTCCGTCGGGAATCACATGGCGTGCCGTCGTCGCGCCCGCCAGCGTCACGACCGATTGCGGCCCCTGGAACTGCCGCATCTCAAGACCCGTCGCGAAAAACAGATCCGGCTCCTCCCCGATCCAGCCAAACCCTCCGGCGATGGCCATGTTTCCCACCTCCAGCACCTCGACCCGCCCCGGCCATGGCGCCCGCCGTGCAAGCAATCCCGCCAGCAATGCCATCGGCAACAAGCACCACGCCGCGATCGTCCACCGCCACCCCGCGCGCCACCACAGCACACCGATACCCCACGCCGCGATCAGGATGACCCAGGTGACTCCCACCGCAAACCAACGCGGCGGCACAAGAAAGACGGCGGACAATGCGACCAATCCCACACCCGCATACGCGATGACCAACGACCACGACCCAATGCGGCGCGGCCACCCCTTGACAAGAATCCCCTGCACGACCGCCAGCAGCACCAGCAGGCATGTCATCAGCGCCGTCAGCACCAGCAACCGCCCATTCGCGGCCGCGCGATAATCCTGCGCCACCGCCACAATCCCCAGCACCCACGCCACCGTCAGCACGACGCGTATCCACGCCGACTCGCGCGGAGGTCTTTCTGGGGTATAGTCAGTGGCTGTCATTCAACACGGCCTCCCCTGTCGGTCGGACTCCCCATTTCTTCTCGGCCCAGTCTTCGTAGTGGTAGAGCCGGAGGTCACTGTACATACCGCGATCCCTGCTCCAGCGGAAGGTCATGTGCGGCACCAGCACCTCGCGGCTGTTCGGCGACCAGGGATTCCGGTACCAATGGTAGATCGCCATCACGGCAATGCTTTCGAGAATTCCCGCCATGGCCGCATGTCGATCAAGGGTGACCACCGTGTCGTGATCCAGGTCCCAAACCTCGATTGCCACGGTTGGAATTTCAATGTCGCGGAGTTTCGTCATTCGCCTCCGGCTAAACAGGACCTTGGCGCCATCCGGGGCGATCTGGACTTGCTGGATGGTTTCACCTTCCACCACGGGAAGCGTGTGCAGGATCGATCGTGCATCGGTCACGACCATCCTCGGCGTCCCGGTCCCCACCGGCTCCTCCACAAATGCCAGGCGAAGGCCCAAGCGCGTTTGCGCCAAGCCAATCGATCCAGTTTGCGCTCTCGTCGTGATGAACTCCGTGCCTCCCGCTTTCCAGTCCAGAACACCGACCTCGCTCGAAATATTCGTCGAATAGACCATCAGCCGGTCGCCATCCAGAAAGTAGACACGTTCCAGGTCGGGAATCGAGAGGCGCGCCCTTTCCGTGCGCGTGCCGGAGGGAACATGAACGGACAACAACCTTGCCTCATGAGGCCTGTATTCGAGCTTGGCACCGATGTTTGCAAGGATCTCTTCGATGTCCGCCGAATCGCCTGAAGGTTCGGGCGGGTTTGGTGAGTCGGCGCTCAACGGCAACAACTCCACGATCGTCATCGTGTCCCGATCATCCCACTGCACGAACAGCAATGTGGTCAAACCATCCAGAAAAACCTCCTCGCCGGAATCGAGGGAGCGAGCCATGATCGCATGTCGCGAAGGATCATAAGCGGTTCTCTCGTTATCGTGAAGGAAGGGAACGAGCTGCCACGGGGATTGCTCGCTACGAAAGGTCCATCCACCCAACATCGATGCGACTGCCGGGTACGAGTCGGCTATCTGTGCGTCGAGGTCCTCGACGTCTCCACTTGCATTGACTACACGGAGATGATTGTCCAGCGCGGCTTCACCGTCGTGGCGTGTGGACAAGGTGCCGCCCAGTGCAACACTGTCGCCCCACGGTCGCGACGGGAGCCAAAATCCCGGTGGAAGTTGGACATGGGTCGTGCGATGTGAGACCACATGAAACCATTGCTTCCTTAAGTGATTGGGCGTCTTCGAATCGTTAGTGTTTATCACCAGCGATCCAACGACCGGATTCACTTCTTCGCCAAACCAGAAGGGAAGCTCATAGCGTACCTGGTCCGTGGCCAGAACGGAGAACGGAACCTGGCCAGCCTTGACACGAAGGGTGAGAATGACCGCCAAGCTGCCCAAGACGACCATGAGCGCGATGAACATCACGTACCATCGGCGTGGATTCCAGATCAGAATCAATGATGCCAACGCCGAAAATGGATAGACCAATGCATGGATCGGGGCCAGTTCCGGATCGCCAAAAAGGGCGTGATGCGCGGCACGTGCACCGCCCACCACAAAGACAGCCAGCACCGCGAGCGTCAACAGTCGCCGAGTCCACCCTGTCAGCAGGAAGAACTGAACCACCAGAAGAAGTGCAACCAGCAGCCCCAGACTTGTGAGAGTCAGGGTCAAGAATCCAACAGAGTTGGCGTTGAGGACAACGGCGGGAAGGAAATGGATGATCAACACTCCACCCCACAGCGACGTCAGCGTCACGCGCCGCCAGAACGGTTCGCGGTTGGGGGGCGATGCTGGAAGGGCGGTGTCGCGCGATGTCATGGCTTCATTCCGATCTGGATGGGCGTGGTCCCCATTTCTTCTCGGCCCAGTCTTCGTAGTGGTAGAGGAGCAAGTCGGTGTAAATTTCCGCCTTGGGCAACAGCCTGAACCGGAATCTCCGCGCAAGAACCGAGCGGCTGTCCGGCGACCACGGATTTGTGGTCCAATAAAATAGACTCTTCAGGCTCATGTCTTCCACGATTCCAAGGATCAACGGCGTTTGTTGCAGGACCGAGATATGATCATGGTCAATATCCCAGACTTCAAGCGTGTGCTGGGGGAAAGAACTTCTGTACTGCGGAGACGCCGATTTTCTGATGAACAAGACCTTTGCTCCGTCAGGGGAAACAAATGAATTTGTGATGCGGGATTCGTCCGTGGTCTCGAATGAAGCGATCACGTCCTTTCCATCGTGAACCATCAAGAAGGAGCGACCATCGTAGAGGTCGATCCTCTCATAGACCATACGGAATCCTCTTTCCGTGGCAAAGACCCCGAGAGATCCATTCGCAAACCAGTCGGCCAGCATCCGGACCTCGCCCGAGGCCCAACCCAGAAGACCCAATTCGCCACGCACATCGGACGTGAAGACAACATAATCGTGTTCGTAAACGAACAGAATCCAGTCGAGATTCGCGATCCGGGCTTCTTCGAGTGTCGTGGTTTCTCCGGTTGGCAAGTGGACTCGAAGAAGCCGTACCCGATAGTTCTTTGCGGGCCTGATCGACGCGCCCGGCAATGCCGGCGAGACGGCTTCCGGTTGTTCCGCGCTTGAAACGGCGGAATCATCGGTTTCTTCCGCATCGAAGAGAATGGCGCTAACGAATACAACGGTCTCCGGGTCTTCCCACAATGCGAAATGTGGCGCATAGAAGTCGGGAACCAGCCTCTCTTCGCCCGAGAGCGTGTTGCGTGCGAGAATCGCGGCATGATCGTGCTGGTACCTGTCCTTGCTGTTGACGATGGGGATCAACTGCCATGGCGACTCGTCGCTGGCAAAGGTCCAACCGCGCAACATTGCGCCAAGAGCCAGATACGATAGTGGAACATCCTCGATGGACTGAATGTTGCCCTGTGTGTCGACAACCCGAATGAGCGTTGGCCTCGGCATCTTGTCTTCCATGTCCTCAATGATTGTTGTGCCAAGCGCCAGCTTGTTGCCCCAGGGTCTTGAAGTCAGCCATAGGCTTTGCGGCAACTCAATGCGGTGGTTGCTTGCTCCGATGATCTGGAGAAGTTCGGGACCTCTTGGCCCATTGGGAGCTTGACTGTAATGCATCAACAGGACGGTGGCCACCGCCGCGTCATCGCCTTCGCCGAACCACGTCGGGTAATCGACAACCACGTTGTCGGTGAAAAACAGCGACGACGGCATCCGGATCGATTCCAGCCACCATCGGCCAACCCACGGCGCGAACAGCATCAACGCCATCAGGCCACCCACGAGGGACTTCCAGCGAGCCGGGCACCACACGATGAGCAACGCGGCGGCGACCGCCAGAGGATAGGAAATTGCATGAACGAACATCCGCCGAGGGTCGCCAACCAATCCCTCGTTCAGAAGCAACAGGGCGCAACACATCAAGATGAAAACGGTGCCAAGACTCCAGAGTCTGCGCGGCCATCCCTTTACCAGAAATACCTGCGCGATCAGGAGCAGAACCGTCAGAATGCCAATACCGAGGAAACAAAATACCGCGAATTGCAGTTCAAGCCAATTAATCTGCACCATTGGCACGAAACAAAGCACCAGCACTCCACCCCACAGCGACGTCAGCGTCACGCGCCGCCAGAACGGTTCTTCCCGCACGATTCTCGGACTCATTCCCGGGCTCCCATCCAGTCCAACGATGTTTGTACGCCGCAGCCTGCCCGCTTATTCAAACAACCGCAAGCCCTCGATCCGGCTACCATTTAAAAACCCGGCGCCCCCAGTCCCGCCTTGCCGAATCCTGACTCCTGATTCCCGACTCCCCAAATCACAACTCCCAGTTCCCAAATCCTTCCTCTCATTCCATTCGTTCCATTCGTTCCACTCCTTCTCTTTCCGTCCCCGCGTCCCCCATCGCAATCGGGAATGGTGTGGGGTGGCGGGCGTGACGTCGCGAGGCGCCGCTCACCCCCCAAGCCGGAGGCCCTCATCCGCCCCATGCCCGCTTCCTCCTCGACCGCGCCGCGCGCGCTCTCGGCGCCCCTGCTCAATCCGCATCAATCCTGGTGGGCCGACGTCTGCCGCGACGACGGCCGTTCCATCGCGTCGCTCCTGCAGATGGAAGCCGCCGGCGGGCGCTACCAGCGATCCGTGTATGAGCTGTTCGCCGAGATGGAGGAAAAGGACGGCCACCTCTTCTCCGTGCTCTCCACGCGCGTCAACGGGCTGCTGGGACTGCCGCGCACCGTGCAGCCAGCGCAGGACACCGATCACGCGCGCCGCACCGCGCGCTTCGTCGAGGAGACCCTCGCCCGCATCCCGCGCATCGGGGAACTCCTCCACACGCTCACCGAGGGCATCGCGCGCGGCTTTGCCGTTGTCGAGTTGCTGTGGGGCTACGATGCGCGCGGTCGCCTCGTCCCCGTCGATTGGATCGCGCACCCCCAGGAACTCTTCCTCTTCGATGCGCGCGGGCGGCTGCACTTGCTGGCGCCGCCCTTTCGCGTCGCCGGTGGCGAAAGCATCGATCCCGCGCCCCTCGCCGCCGGACGCGGCATCGTTCCCGCCGAGCGCGCCGTTCCCGCGCCGCCGCGCAAGTTCCTCGTGCTCGCCTTTGGCCGCGACGCACGCAACCCCTACGGGCGGGGCCTCTGCCAGCGCGCCTACTACTACTCCGCGTTCAAGCGCGGCGCCTTGCGCCAATGGGCCATCCACAACGAGCGCTTCGGCGCGCCCACCGCCGTTGCCACCTATGCACCCGGCACCACGGACGATGATCGCCGCCACATCCTTGAAGTGCTCGAGTCGCTCCAGACCGAGGCCGGCATCGTCGTTCCCGAGACCATCCGCCTCGAACTGCTCGAAGGTTCCGCGCGCTCCAGCGATGGCCGCTCCTTTCGGGACCTGGCCGATTGGTGCAACGACGAGATGAGCCGCATCGTTCTCGGCGCGACCCTCGCCACCAGCGAAGGACGCCGCGGCGGCAGCCTCGCGCTCGGCACCGTCCACGACGCCGTGCGCCAGGACTACGTCGAAGCCGATGCGCGCCTGCTCTCCGAGGTCATCACCGGGCAACTCGTCCGCTGGATCGTGGACCTCAACGAAGGCGAGGCCGCGCCGGCACCTCGCTGGCTCATCGACGCCACGCCGCCCAGCGACCTTGAGGAGCAAGTGCGCGTTGACCGCGAACTCGTGCGCCTCGGCGTGCCGCTCTCGCTCGCGCAATTCTACACGCGCTACGGCCGCTCCGTCCCGCGCGCCGGCGAACAGATGCTCCAATACGACGACGCCAACCTCTTCCAATACCACCTGCGCTACGGCGTCCTCACGATCAACGAAGTGCGCGCGCGGCTGCACCTCCCGCCCGTCCCCTGGGGCGACCGCCCCACGGGCGAATCAGCCACCCTCTCGCCAACGCAGCTCCCAACCCCGCCACCCGGCGGTTGGCCGCGCGATACTGACCCTGAGGAAACCGCCGATCCAAGCGAGCGAAAGGAGGAACCGGAACCCACGGAGCGCTGACCGGACAAATCATCAATCGGCCCAATCCGTCGGCTCCGCCAGACCCGCGCAACGTCATCCGGCAACGAAGAACGAAGAACGAAGTACGAAGAACGCCCCCCCTTTGAAGGAGCTTCCCATGTCCCACGCCGCAGAACCCTCACCACCGGAGGTCCTCGACATCGAAGTGTTTCGCGCGGGCGATTATGGCGCGCGCGGAAGATTCGCCGATGCCGACCTCGACGCCATCGCCGATGACTACTCCACCCAACGCCATGAAGCCCCCGTCA
>CAYTRP010000001.1:0-9696 GCA_964440195.1 uncultured Candidatus Sumerlaeota bacterium | reverse complement strand
GTCACGCTCGATCATCGCCAGGAAGGCCCCGCCGACGGATGGGTCGCCGCGCTGCGCCGCATCGGCGATCGACTCGTCGCCACGCTGACGCAACTCTCGCCCCGCCTTCGCGCGCTGCTTGCCTCGGGCGCCTACCGCAAGCGCAGCGTCGAGCTCTACCGCGCGCATCGCGATACGGGCCGCCCGTACCTCAAGGCCGTGTCCTTCCTGGGTGCCGCCGCTCCCGAGGTGAAGGGCCTCGCCGATCCTCTCTTCGCGGAACAGTCACCCGACACCGTCACCTTCAACGAAGAACTCGACGGCACGCCGCACGATGACTTTGCCCACACGATGCGCGAGCGCCTCATGCACGCGGGCCGCTGGCGCCCGACGTGGGAGCATGCCGGCCTGCTCGACGTCTTCCGCGCTCTTGGCGGCGGCCCGCAAAGCGACGCGCTCTGCGCCGTGCTCCTTGAAGAACCCGCGCCCGTCGCCTTTGGCGAGGCGCAGATGACCACGCCGTTCGACCGCGAGGACGACCTCCTCGCCTTCGTCGGCGAGCCGTCACCCGAATCCATCGACCGCCATCACCGCGCGCTCGCCTTCCTCGCAACGCATCCGGCCGCCAACTACGCCGAGGCGTTGGTGCAAACGGCGCGCTGAGCGCGTGAACACTCGACCAAGAAACGACCGGAGGATCTCCTGATGTCGAACTCATTGCTGGACCAGGCATTTCGGGTGGAGGAAGCGGAGGGGATGGAACGTTGGCGCGTCGTTGTGTTTGGCGCCGAGCCGGGCGGATGCCGTCTTCCCGCCGCCGCAAACGCCTTCGGCGTGCTCGGCGTGACCACGCATGCGCAATCGCGCGTGGGCAAATCCATCGCCGTGCGCCGCTTTGGCATCGCGCCCGTAGAGGTCGCCGGAGCGGTCACGCGCGGCGACTTTCTCGTCGTCGCCGACACCACCGGCCGCGTGAAGGGCGCGCCGTGTCCCTCCACCACCACCGGCGCCGGGGAATCCGGTCTGCGCTGGCGCCTGCGGCGTCCCTCCTTCGGCGGCCACGCCAACGCCGTCCAGGTCGCCGTCTCGGGAACCAACACGCCGCTGTCCGTCACGGTCTCCGCCAATCTCATCCGTGTGGATGTCGCGACCGATGGCTCCGGCGATCCCGTTTCCACCGCCGCCGAGATCGCCGCCGCCGTCAACGCGCATCCCGCCGCGAGCCAACTCGTCCGAGTCACACTCCTCGGCACCGTCGGTTCCGGCACACCCGGCAGCGCCACCGCCACCATCGGCCTCAACTTCGAAAGCGTCAACGCCTTCGCCATCGCCCAGGACGACGCCGCCAACGAAGGCGATGTCATCCACGCCCTCCTCTGCCCGAGATAAAGAACGTACCGCGTTCTTCGTTCTAAGTTCTTCGTTCTTCGTTCTTCGTTTTCACGGACCAGACCGATCGGATCCCAAATCCCAGATCCCAAATCCCAAATCCCAAATCCTTTTCACCCTTCACTCTTCTAACTTCACCCTTCTCTGGAGCTTCCCATGCCCGACATTTCCCAGGTTCATTCCGACGTGGCGCTTGCCAACGTCTCCATCGCCTATCGCAATCCCGGCTTCATCGCCTCGCGTCTCGCGCCCGAGGCGATGGTGCGCCGCCAGAGCAACAAGTACTTCGTGTACGATCCCACGCGCGAGGCCCTGCGCCCCGCCGACGACCAGCGTGCGCCCGGCGCCGAGGCTCGCGAGGTGGACTTCGACGTCAGCCAGGAGTCCTACTTCTGCGATGACCATGCCCTCGAGTCCCCCATCCCCGACGAGGAGCGCGAGAATGCCGACGCGCCCCTGCGCCCCGAGATCGAGCGCGTCGAGTTCCTCACCGACCGCCTCCTCCTCAACCAGGAGATCGCGCTGGCCGCGCTCCTGCGCGATCCCGCCTCGCTCCCCAACACCGAGTTCACCCTCGCCTCCGAGCGCTGGGACGACGACGACGTCGATCCCGCCAAGGACATCGAGGACGCACGCGGCGCCATCGTCGGCGCCATCGGCCTGCGGCCCAACGTGCTTGTCCTCCCCCACGACGTGTACACCGCCGTGCGCCACAATCCCAAGGTGGTCGAGCGCGTGAAATACACGCGTCTGGGCATCCCCGGGCCCGGCGAGCTGGCCGAGCTGTTCGACGTCGACGAGGTCCTGGTGCCGCGCGCCACGCGCAACACCTCGCCCATGGGCACGGCGCCGGTGCTGGAGAGCATCTGGGGGAACGACGCGCTGCTGCTGCACGTACCGCCGCGCGCGGGCCTCAAGACCCTCTCCGTCGCGCTCACCTTTGTCTGGAGCCAGGCGCGGGGAAGCCTGCGCGGCCACTCCGTCGCCACCTGGCGCGAGGAACGCCGCAAGGCCACCATCGTCCGCGTGCAGAAGTACTACGACCAAAAGCTCGTCGCGCCAACAGCAGGATACCTCTTCCGCAACGCCGTGTAGTGGAAGGGATAAAGGATGAAGGACGAAGTCTTGAGGCGGAAACCGAAAGGCGGTTGGCGGGATCGATTCCCGGAGACCGCCCCGATCCTCAAGAGACGAAGTTTCCTCATCCTTTATCCCTCGCCCTTTATCCTTCCAAAGGTCCGCCCCATGCCCGATCTCCCCGGTTTGCAACTCCTCCTGTCCCCTGATGTCCTCGTGGCGCTCGCCGATGATGACGGCGATGGACTCGCCGATGACGGCGTGATCGAGGAAGCCCTCGCGGCCGCCACGCGCGAGGTCCGCCAGGCCGTCGCCGGTGTCTTCTCCGTCGCCGGCGACGCGCCCCTGCCCGCCCTTCTCGCCGATATCGCCCAAACCCTCGCCGTCGAGCGGCTCTACGAACGCCGGCGCGAGGCATTGCCCGGCCCATGGACACAGCGCGCCGCCCGCGCCCGCGTCCTGCTCCATGAAGTTGCGCGCGGGGAGCGGCCCGTCGAGGGTGCTCCGCGCGCCGCTCCCCGGATCGCCAGCAACGTCTCTCCCGAGGACCGCGTCTTCACCACCGGCAGGATGGGAACCTTCTGAACAACGCCCGCGAGGAGCCGCACGATGGCCAACTCCTGGAAGGACACCGCAACGCTTCTCGCCGGGGCGGTCCAGTCGCTGCTCCCCTCCCACTTCGTGACGGGCACGCTCTCCGGCGAGGGGGATGCGCGTCGCCTCGAGGTCCTGCGCTCGCCCGCCGTTGCCCTCGTCTTGGCGGGTCTCGACGGCACCACAAGCGGCTCCGGCCACGGCGGCCCCGTGCGCCGTTGGCTGGCGATCGTCACCGACGGGGAGATGCAATCCTCCCGCGCGCGCCGCGAGCGCCTCCTCGATGCCGCCGAGACTCTCCGTGCCGGAATCCCCGGCGCACTCGCCGAAGACGGCGTGCTTGTCGTCCCCACGCGCGAGCGCGTCCTGCCCGCCGAGGAATCCGTCGCCGCCTGGGAGATCGAACTCCTCGAATTCCTCTCCGACCCGCTTCTGGATGCTCCGGTCCTCGGCACCGGCCTCGAATTGCTCGGAACCCTCGCCACCGGCTGGGAAACCGGCGAAACCACCGGTACCCTCGACGTCGGCGGCACGCCGCCTCTCGTCGGCGACGTGTTGGTGATCGAACCCACCGGCGGTGCCCCGCGTGTTTCCCTTGGTCGCGTGATGGATGTTGATGGGCTCGCCATCGAGACAACCCACACACCCGGCCTCGTCATCCCATCCGGCTCACCGGTCCATCGCGTCGCCGATGCGGTCGTGATGCCGTGCCCGCCCGCGGCGTCGGGCCCTGGGCCCACCTCGCGCCGCACCGCCCAGATCGACGTCCCCCTCGCCTCCGCCTTCTCCGGTCGTGCCGGTGCCGGCGGGGCATGGGAGCGCCGCCTGCGCTTCTCCCCCCTCGCGCTCGCCCTGGCTCGCGACCTTTCCGGGCAAGCCGCTCCCTTCGCCGATGCCGAAGGATTCCTCTTCATCGATGAATGGCGTCGCGTCTTCGAGGCGGAGTTCACCTCCGCCCCCGAATGGGAATCCCTCGGCGACAATTGGGGGGCCCTCAACCTCGCCCTTCAAAGCACCACCTAGCAATCCCCCCGAAGCGGGAATCGCCCGCGCTTCACATTTCGTTGTGGGAAAGCGACACGGCCGGAAAACGTCCTGCGCCCTCAGCCCTCGATGCCAAGCTCCTTGATGCGGCGCTGCAGTGTGCGGCGGCTGATGCGCAGCGAGTCGGCGGCGCGCGTGCGGTTGCCGTCCATCGCGGCCAGCGTCCGCTTCAGGTAGATCGTCTCGACTTCCTCCATCGGCATGCCCAGGGGAATATGGAGGCCCTCGGGGGGGATATCCTTGGCCTGCTGGATCGAGGCGGGTAGTTCCTTGGGCCCGATCTCGTCGCCGCGCAGGAACACGAACGCGTTCTCCATGATGTTGCGCAGTTCGCGGATGTTGCCGGGCCAATGGTAGGCCTGGAGGGCCTCGATCGCTTCCTTGGAGAGCGTTGGCGGCAGCGGGCGCCCATTTTCGCGGGAGGGGTCGGCCAGAAAGTGCCGCGCAAGGAGCGGAATGTCCCCGCGGCGATGCCGCAGCGGCGGGACGACGATCGTGATGACCTTGAGGCGATAGTAAAGGTCCTCGCGGAAGCGCCCCTCGGCCACTTCCTCCTCCAGCTCGCGGTTGGTCGCGACAATGAGGCGCACATCGACCTTGATGGTTTCGTTGCCGCCGACGCGTTGAATCTCGCGCTGTTCGAGGACGCGCAGGAGCTTGACCTGCATCGAGAGCGGGATCTCGCCGATTTCGTCGAGCAGGAGGGTGCCGCCGTCGGCCATTTCAAAGCGGCCCGGGCGGCGCGAGATGGCGCCGGTGAACGCGCCGCGCTCGTGGCCGAAGAGTTCGCTTTCGAGGAGTGTCTCGGGGAGCGCGGCGCAGTGCACGGCGACGAAGTCCTTCTTGGCGCGGGGGCTGGCCTGGTGCAGCGCGCGGGCCATGATCTCCTTGCCGACGCCGGATTCGCCGAGCACGAGGACGGTGGCCTTGGTGGGGCCGACCTGGCGGATCGTCTGGTAGAGCTGCTGCATGTCGGGCGACTCGCCCACCATGCCCTCGATGCCAAAGCGCTTGTCGATCATCGTCCGCAGCTCGAAGTTCTCGCGCAGCAGGCGGCGATGCTCGGCGGCCTTTTCGACGAGGACGCGGAGTTCCTTCACGTTCACCGGCTTCGTGAGGTAATCGAACGCGCCTTCCTTCAGCGCATCCACCGCCGATTCGATCGTGCCGAACGCGGTGAGGATGATGACGGCAGGGGCGGGGCTCATCGACAGCGCGTGGCGCAGCACGCCAATGCCGTCCATGCCCTCCATCTTGAGGTCGGTGACGACGACGTCGACATCCTCACTGTTGAGGATATGGATCGCCTCCTCGCCGGAGGTGGCGGTGAGGACGTTGTTGTCGGTGCGCGAGAAGGCCAGCGTGAGTCCCTCAAGGACTTCGGGCTGGTCATCGACGAGAAGGAGATTTGCAGGCATTTAGGATCCGTTCCGCGTTCTTCGTTCCGCGTTCTTCGTTCGAGTTGGCTGAAGAGAGATCATTGCTTTGGTTGTTGGGTGGTGGTTTGCAGGGCTTTCATGGATGCAGGCGGTAGGATCCGTTCCGCGTTCTTCGTTCGAGTTGGCTGAAGAGAGATCATGGCTTTGGTTGCTGGGTGGTGGTTTGCAGGGCTTTTATGGATGCAGGCGGATGGAACCAACACGGACGAGACATTTTTTCACCCTTCACCCTTCACTCTTCACCCTTCTTTTCCTCCCCGTTCGGCACCACAATGGTGTCGGATGTCAACGGCACCGGCGGGGGCAGGTCCGGTTCCACCTCCAGGCCCGAGAACACCCTTGTGGTCATTTGCTTCGGCGAAAGGATGCCGCCGGAAATAATCATCCGCAGGGAATCCGACGCCGTCACGTTGAAGTCGCGAACCTGTTTCTGTGGTAGCATCATCATAAAGCCAGTCGTGGGGTTCGGCGTCGTGGGCATGAAGACCGCCACGAGAACCTCGCCATCGGGTTCCAGATAAATCTCACCGGTCGCGTAGGCCACCGCCCAGACGCCGGGCCGGGGAAATTCCACCAGCACGGGACGCTTGATGGACTGGCTTTGCTCGGTCAGGAGCTTGATGACTTCCTTGGGTGTGCGGTAGAAGAAACGCACCAGCGGGATGCGCTCGACCAGCATTTCGCCGAGGCTGATGGCCTTGCGCACCAGAAACCAGCGGGCCAGTTCGCCGATGAGGATGATGAGGCCAATGGCCACGATCAGCGAGACGGTCGCCGTGGCGACGGGGACGATGTACTTTTGGACCCATTGGCGGCTCCAGCCCCATTCCTCGAAGGCGGTCTGAACCACGGGGCGGATGAGTCCGCCAAAAAAATAGTCGATGCCGCTCATCAGCAGAAAGACGGCATAGATGGTGACAAGAGCGGGAATGATGGTAATGATGCCGCCGATGAAGCGGCGGCGAAGGGACTCGAAGAGGGTAGGGCCCCGCTTTTCGCCGGGGGCCGGGGGCTTGATCTTGTCGGCGGCGGGGGGGTCTTGGGATTCGGAAATCAAGGATGCCTCGATGGGTGGAGCCGCGCGGCAGGGAGCAGGGGACTGGTGTGGCCGCGATGGTGAGGGGAAAGCAGCGCAACTCCCGTTCCAGCGGGACGGGGAGTCAGGCGGCGGCGCCCAGCACACGCTCGAAGAAGAAGATCGTGAAGCCGATGGCGATGGGGAGAATCCCGCCAAGGATGAGGACCAGGATGGGCCAGCGATCGCCGATCTTGAGGGCGACGAAGATAATCTGCGGAATATAGAGCAAACAGATGGGGCCAAGGAAGTTCGCGAAGCCCCAGCCGGCATGGGCGCGAAAGCCCTCGAGGATGGACAAGATCCATCCCGCAAGGGAGATCAGCGATCCAATCGCGATCAGCACGATGGCAATGATGGTCCAAAGCATGGGGGGCTCCGACACCCTACTCGTTTCGGTCCGACTCAATGCTGGCCGAGGGCGGCCAGTTTGTCACGCAGCGCGTTGGTGTCGGCCTCAAGGCGGGCCAGCTTCTCGCGCTCCTTTTCCACAACCTCCGCAGGTGCCTTGGCCAGGAAACCCTCGTTGGCCAGCTTGTCGGCAAGCGCGCCGAGGCCCTTTTCGGCAAAGGCGAGTTCCTTCTCCAAGCGCACGCGCTCCTGCTCCAACAGTTCGGGCGGGAGCGCCACCAGCACCGTCAGGGCGCCCGAGACGTAGGTCGAGGAAAATCCCGGGGCCGCCGCCTCGTTGGAGACCTGCAAGCCCCCCACCGAGGCCAGCGGGCGGATGGATTCCACCAGCCCCTCGCACGTCTTCCGCGCGTCCTTGTCCTCGTGGCGGATCACGACCTCCACCTTCGCGTCCAGCGGCACGCGCATCTCCCCGCGAATGTTGCGGATGGCCCCGACGATCTCCTGCAACAGCGCGATTTCCGCCTCGGCGGCCGCGTCGATGGCCCCGGCGGCGGGCACCGGCCACGGTGCCACGCACGCCGACGGCGCCGCGAAACCGTCCGCCAATCCCCGATACTCCACCGCCTTTCGCTCCGCCGGTTGGCCGGCAGCCAGACCCAGCGTCCGCTCGCGCAGCGTCTGCCAGATTTCCTCCGTCGCGAACGGCGTCACCGGATGCAGCAGGCGGCAGATGTGCTCCAGCACGAGGATCGCCGTCACGCGCGCCGCGCGGGCGGATTCGCGGCCACTTTCCGAATTGTCGTACACGCGACGTTTGATCAATTCCAGATACCAATCGCAGTACGAGTTCCAGGTGAAGCCGTACAACGCGCCGACGTACTTGTCGAACTCATAGGTGTCGAGATGGCGCGTCGCGTCGTCGATGGTCCGCGCCAACTGCGACAGAATCCAGCGGTCCTCCACCGCTCCTGGGACCGCCGGGCTCCGCACCGGCGCCGTGAAATCTTCCTTGGTCAGCGGCTCCGTCACCATCATGACGAACCGCGCGGCGTTCCACAGCTTGTTCACGAAGTTGCGGTACGATTCGAACCGCGACCAGTCCAGGTCGATGTTCCGCCCGATCCCCGCCAGCGCCGCCACGGTGAGGCGCAGCGCGTCGGTGCCGTATTCGCCGATGACCTCCAGCGGATCGATGCCGTTCCCCTTCGTCTTCGACATCTTTTCCCAGCGCGTCTCGACGTTCTTTGGCAGCTTCCCCTCGCGCTCCAGTTCCCGCGCCTCCAGCGGCGGGATCACCTTCAGGTTCTGCCCATCGCGCTGGTAGTACGTCTTTCCGAACACCATCGAGTGCATGTACACGTCGCTGAACGGCTTTCCACCCACCAACTCATAGCCAAACATGACCATGCGCGCGACCCAGAAGAAAAGGATGTCCGGTCCCGTCACGAGGACGCTCGTCGGGTACCACTTCTTCAGGTCCGCCGTCTCCTCGGGCCAACCAAGCGTGGACGCGGGCCACAGCGCGGAACTGAACCAGGTGTCGAGCACGTCCGGGTCCTGCTCCCACGCGCCGGGGTCCTGCGCCACCTGCGGCGGCACGCCCTCGCCGTCCCAACAGATCATCGTCTCCGGGTCATCCTTGCGATACCAGATGGGTATGCGGTGCCCCCACCACAACTGGCGGCTGATGCACCAATCGCGCACGTTCGTCATCCAGTTGCGGTAAACGTCCGTCCATGGCGTCGGCGGATGAATGCGCACCTCGCCGCTTTCCACCGCGCGGAGTGCCACTTCGGCCAGCGGCTTGATCTTCACGAACCACTGCTTGGACAGGCGCGGCTCGACGACCGCCTTGCTGCGATAACCGCGACCGATGCGGTGATCGTGCGGCTCCACCTTCTCCAGCAACCCGAGCGCCTTGAAGTCCGCCACGATCCGCTCGCGCGCCTCGTACCGGTCGAGACCCGCGTACTGGCCGCCGTTCTCGTTGATGCGCGCGTCGTCGGTCATCACGTTGATCATCGGCAAATCATGCCGCAGCCCGCACAGGAAGTCGTTCGGGTCGTGGCCCGGCGTGATCTTCACGAGGCCCGAGCCGAAGTCCTTCTTCACGAAATCGTCCGCGATGATCGGGATGAGGCGATCCACCAGCGGCAGGCGCACGTTCTTCCCGATCAGGTGCTTCCACCGTTCGTCCGTCGGGTTCACGGCCACGGCCGTGTCGCCCAGCATCGTCTCGGGCCGCGTCGTCGCCACGGTGACGTGGCCGCTGCCATCCTCCAACGGATAGCGCAAATGCCACAGATGCCCCTTCTCGTCCTCGTAATCCACCTCGTCATCGGAGAGCGCCGTCAGACTCACCGGGTCCCAGTTGATGAGGTACTCGCCGCGATAGATGAGCCCCTTGTCGTACAGCCGCTTGAACGCCACGCGCACCGCCCGCGCGCGTCGCTCGTCCAGCGTGAACGCCTCGCGCTCCCAATCGCAGGAGCAGCCGAGCTTCTTCAACTGCTCGACGATGATGCCCCCCTGCTCCTCCTTGTACTTCCAACACTCCTCCAGGAATGCCTCGCGCCCCATCTCGCGCCGGTCGCGCCCCTCGCGCGCCAACTTCTCCACCACCATGTGCTGCGTCGCGATCCCCGCATGATCCGTCCCCGGCACCCACAACGTGTTGTCCCCGCGCATCCGGTGATAACGGACCAACGTGTCCTGGATCGTCTCGTCCAGCCCATGCCCCATGTG